>JBBTVG010000003.1:70164-74265 GCA_038063375.1 Patescibacteria group bacterium | reverse complement strand
GGCAGGGTGACAAAGCGCTCTCCGGTGATAGAGAGGTTTGGTGAGCGGTTGGCTTGGGCAAGGGGGCCTGTCCCGTTAGAGGCAGGCTCCTTTGGAGCCGCGGGCTCTGACGGGATGGGAGTGGAAGAAGTGGTGGTGAGGAGAGAGTTCAGTGTTGCTCTCGTTTTGGGACCCACAGTGCCGTAGCCGGTGGTGAGAGGAGTGCCGGAAGAAACAATATTGTGTTTTTGCTGGAAGCGTTTGACGGCAGCTTCGGTGAGCGACCCAAAATAGCCGGAGATCGTTCCTTCGGGGTAAAGCGAGGGGTCTTTCGCGAGGTAGGTTTGGAGTTTGGTGACGTCACTTCCCTCGCTTCCCTTTCCTAAGGTGGTGGTGAAGGAAGAGGACACAGACGCCGAAGGCGTCTGTGTTGGTTCTGCTTGTTTGAGAGTTTGGAGTTCAGTCTGGAGAGTTTGTATCTCTGCGAAGAGTGCCGCGATCTTTATCTCAAGGTCGGAGAGAGTTTGGGCGCCCAATGCAAGCGGGAAGAGAAAGAGTGCAATCGTGAATGTGAGGAAAAGTTTTTTCACGGATGTTCTCATTGATGGAGAGACTGATGTTTAGCAATAGTATTCTTCATGTGTACGAGAAGCCTGGTCATATTTTCTATTTTTTTGACCGTAATATCGTGGATGTCGTGATACATTCTTATTCTGTCATACGCAACCTCAATATACACCGGTTCTTTGTACTCAAGAGTCATTTTAATAAATTCCGGTGTTAAGATTTTGAGCACCATCTCTTCATCCTGGCTGTCGTATCTTCTGACCCATATCGCGTAGGCATAATTAAAAGTTTGGCTTTCCGTTCGGAGTTGTTTGAAATCTACCGCGCCGGCAAATGGATTTTGAGAAATACGGTGTATAAAGCCGGCAATCCCCTTTTTTCGTGAACGGGGAGTGACAAAAAATTTGATATCAAAAAATATCGGTTCGGCGCCGGTTTCCGCGGCGATATAGCTTTTGCGAACAGAGCCCATTCCGAGATCAAGGAGAGCTTCCTGCACAAAACACTCAATGAATTGTCCCTCCATCGCTCCTTTAACAAAATGCTCCACATCTTTCCCTTCCCCCGGACTTTTTAAAGCGCTGTCTTCGTCTTGTTCCCTTTGAGCAAGCTCCGTACTTTCAAATAACGGACGATAGCGCGGTACTCCGCGCGCATGGTATTCAAGAGAGAGATTTTGCGCAACATCGCGCATTACTTTTTGCGCAACAGCAGCGTTCTGTCGAGATCGTATCTCTTCCCTTGAAAGATAGAAGCGGACTCCAAATAAAACAGCAAGAGGAACAGAAGCGGCACTCCAAAAAATAAATGAGAACGAGTGAAATATGAAAATGTAGACATAAAACATCACAAGAGCGACGAGAGCGCCGTTCACATACCGCTCTATCGTTTCAATGCGAATGATTTTTTTGTCCATGTTGATAGTATACTCCATTAGCGACCGCTCCACATACCAACACGCTTCTCGCGCGCCGCGCGTTCGGCAGACAAGAACAGTTGGCTGTGCGCTGTGTTCGGAGGGATAGTAAGTACTTCTGCGAGACCCAACTTGAGCATCTTTTCATTTACCAATGTGTCGTCTATATATACATAGCGCAACAATCGGTCTTCCTTATCCACTTCACTCTTGTCCTTGGAGAGTAAAACCTCTTTGTTTAAGATTAGTTTCGTAAGCTCCCATTTCGCCTCCTCGTAATACGGCCAGCCGCGCGCGGGAGCGTTAATGCCGACCAAGCGCACTTTCCTGCCGTCTTCCAGAATAAAGGTGTCGCCGGCTGTCACGGAGAGTACGCGCGCGCGTTCCCCGTTCTTTTGTTCCGTATTTGATCCGAACACACGAGCAAAAGAAAAGTCGTTCGTGTCGCCAAGAGAAGTAATAGACCAGCCAAGCCACGCCATAAAAGAAACGACAATGAATGCGGCAACGAAAGAAAGATGCGAAACGTCCGGACGATTTTTCATAGTATATTGATATAATTATCGCACACTTAACATACTTGTTCAAATTGTTTTGCAAAATTTTACATTTTTACGCCTACACACTACACTGGACGTATGCATACCTCATATTCGGCATTGGATACGTATAAAACATGTCCGCTTAAGTATAAATACCAAGAAATTGATAAGCGGAAAACGCCAAAACGCGTGGAAGCGATCTTTGGCACGGTGGTGCATTCGGCGTTGAAATACATGTTTTTGCGCGATCCGCTCTACCCCGCCCTGGATGAAGTGATTGATTTTTATACCCGGAAATGGAAAGAGGCGGCGGAAAAAATTGAGTGGAAAGATCTTGAACGAAAAGAGGCGCAAGAAAAAATGTATTTTGAGGAAGGGATCAAACTGCTGGAGAATTTTTACAAAAAGAACAGCCCGTGGAATTTTAACGCGGTGGAACTTGAGAGCAGGTTTCGGATCGATCTGGAAGATACAGAGACTGGCACCACGCACACTTTGGCCGGCATTATTGATAGAATTGATAAAGACATCGCCAGCGATGTCTATGAGATCATTGACTATAAAACAGGCAAGAAAATGCCCAGTCAGGAGATGTTGGAAGACGATCTGCAATTGGGGCTCTATGGCATTGCGTTGAAAGACCGATGGCCGGCTCTATCCGCACAGCGCATACAGACATCGCTCTATTTTCTTAAACACAATGAAAAAATATCCGCGATGCATTCGGATGAAAAGTTGGAGCGAGCCAAAGGACGCATTCTCACTATCATCAAAGAGATAGAAAAAAGAATGGAGAGCGGTCTATTTGAACCGACACCTGGACCGCTGTGCAACTGGTGCGGCTTCCGCCCGATCTGTCCCATGTGGTCGCATGAGCATAAAAACAAGGAAGAACTCCAAGCGCCTGACGAAGCAGAGGTCGCAGAAGCCATTGCCGAATTTTTTGAAATTAAGAAAACGGAAGAAGCGAACAAAAAACGGATCGGACAGTTGCGCGACACGATCCTCACATACATGGAGAATACTGCTGTGGCGCGCGTATTTGGAAGTCCCGGCTTTATCACCAAAAGTGTCGGAGAACGGTTCACGTGGGAGATGGATCGGGTAAGGCCGATCCTTGAACGGCTTGGTAAATGGGCCGGCATCCTTGAACCGAATTCAAAAAAACTAGAAGAGCTCCTCCCTACCCTGGGAGCCAAAGACCAGGAGGAGATATTAACCGCCCGTGAAAAGAAATCAGTCATTACGCTCAAGCAAACAAAGAAAAAATAATTTGGCGGAAAACAATTTTTCAGAGTCCCTTGCAGTTGGCGGCGGGAGTATAGCCGGCTTGCTCTGCGGATTCTTTGGAGTCAAACCAAACTTTGTTTTCTTCTTTGATGCGCTGTGCGCCTGAACACCACGGCAGATGATATTTTTTACCTGTTTTTGAAGCGACATAGGTTCCCACCTCAATAGGAACTGATTTGGAAAGAGCGCTTGTTTCGGCGAGATTCCCCTTCCCTCCTTCTAAAACTCTCGCCGTATTTTCCACTCTGATCGGAGATGCCCGCTCCTCTATTTTTGAGAGTCTTCCCAAGCCAAAAGAGGCGAAAGCGACCAAAATAATGGTGAGAATGGTGAAGATATCCTTATTTTCCAAGTGTTTGAGCAAGGACTTGCCCCGTAGTAGAAAATGGCTTATTGTTGCGCGTACCCCACCTCGGTCAGGGTTAAGCCATTTTTCACTACGGGGCTTGCTTTTTTCGGCAATATCTTTTATACTGAAACGCATCATTTAGTATTATAAAGCATCCGGAGGCTTCACGCTAACGGGTAAAAGGAAAATAATATGGCAAGTAAAAAGGCTGGAGGAACAGCGAAAAATTTAAGAGATTCAAATCCAAAATATCTCGGAACAAAGCTATATGCCGGACAATCCGCCGTGCCCGGTTCAATTATTATACGTCAAAGAGGAACCGTCATTCTTGCCGGCAAAAACGTAAAGGTCGGAAGGGACCATACGCTCTTTGCGCTTAAGGGAGGAACTGTTGAATTCACTACCAAAAGAAAAACGGGTTTTAACGGAAAAACCATAAAAAAGAAAGTAGTAAACGT
>JBBTVG010000003.1:9059-70064 GCA_038063375.1 Patescibacteria group bacterium | reverse complement strand
CCAAAAGAAAAACGGGTTTTAACGGAAAAACCATAAAAAAGAAAGTAGTAAACGTCATCTAAAGAAACCGTACAAAAAATACCCCGCTCTTTGCGGGGTATTTTTTGTACGATCATTTCTTACTCTTCTTTTTCCACTACCAGTTTAAATGTAGCACTTCGCCCATGAGCTGAAACCGCGATTTCTGTTTCACCCAGTTCTTTTATGGGGTCCGGAAGCTCAATGTGGTTGGGCTCAATATCCAAGCGGAGCTGTTTTTTTATTTCAGGAACGATCTCCTCTTTGTGTATTCCTGCGAAAAGGTGACCTTTTTCGTTTGCTTTTGCACGCATGGTGACCGCTGTTCCCTTGAGACTTCCAATATTTTTTATCAAAAGATCCTCATGAATTTTACGTCCGGCGTCAGATATCTTTTTCCTCTCTTCCACAACCTTAAGCGTGTTATCGGTGGCGATTTGCACCAATCCTTTTGGCAAAAGAAAATTCCTCACATGTCCGCTAGAAATCTCTTTCACATCATATTTCTTTCCAACTTTTGGAATATCGTGGAGCAGTATAACTTTCATATATTTTGTAGTATTAATTCGTAAGTTTCTCTTTAAAAAGATTTAGCGCGCAAGAATTTCAATCGCTTTTTGCATCTGCGGATCTTTCTCGGCAACGATGTCTTCTTTAGTGATCTCCACCTCCACGTCCGGGATGATTCCCTTCTCTGAGATAGAGATGCCTAGTGGGGTCAACCATCTGGCCACGGTGACCTTTAAGGCGGTGTCATCCGTGACGCCGATGAGTTCCTGGACAGATCCCTTGCCGAACGTCTTGGTGCCGACGAGGGTTGCTACGCCATGTTCTGAGAGCGCGCCTGCCAAGATCTCTGAGGCCGAAGCAGAGCCCCCGTTGACCAGTACCACCATCTTAAGGTCAGGACCAAATATATCATATCCCTTGCTCCTGTAAACTCTTTCTTCGGCCGCTTCCCCAAAGTCTTCTCGAACGATCACTTTCCCGACCGGGAGAAACCAGCTTGCCATGTCCACGGCGGCTTCCAGATAACCGCCCGGATTACCGCGAAGATCCAAAATCAACTTGTGCTTTCCCGAGACGGCAAATTGTCGTAATGATTCCCTGAACAAGAATGGCGAATTCGCCGAGAAGTTATAGAGGCGTAAAACATAAATATCTTCAGGGTTGCCATTTTCGTTTGCCGCATCTTCTTTGGCAACACCTCCTGCAGGCGTTCGCGTTTCGGTATCAATAGTGGGGATTTCAATGATATCGCGAACAATCTTTATCTCAAGCGGTTCTCCTTCGCCTTCTCGCAAAATGGTGAGTATTACGGTTGTTCCTTTCGTTCCCCTGATAAGGCGTACCGCCTCGTCAATACCGAGATCAACGCTCACGGTATCGTCTATTTTAATGATCTTATCGCCCGGCAAAATGCCTGCTCGCTCGGCGGGAGTATTTTTGAGGGGCGCGATAACGGTGGGTATATTATCCCGTACGCCGATCTCCATCCCGACGCCCTGGAATTCTCCGCTGATGTCGCTCTGAAAGATCGCAGCTTCTTCGGGAGGGAGAAATACCGAATACGGATCATCCAGTGATCCTACCAATCCCGAAATGGCGCCCCATACTTTTTCTTGGTCAGTCGGACCGTCAGAGGAAACATATTTCTCATTGATGAGATTCCACACTTTCCAGAATGGCCCGAAGTCAACGGCGGGGGCTAAAGCGTTCTCTTTATCAAACAACGAAGTCACTTTCGCCACTTCAGGTCTTCTCTCGTACCCCATGAATACGCCAAAAAGGAAACTGCCGGAAAGCGTCACAATCAAAAGAACGACTACGATGATTTTCTTATACAGAGACGACATGGTGAAATAATGTACCACAGGTGGCAATGGAGCCAATTATAAAGGGTATTAAACCGCAGAGCAAGCTCTGTGGTTTAATACCCTTTGTTATGCCGTCATTCGGATTGAATACAAATCTTCACTCATTTCATTTGTTTCGATTTTTATTCCGCTCCTCACTAGGCATAATAACTTGTTATCCGATATTAGGGAAGTTATAATGGTAATACGTTATTTAATCTGCAAGCAGTACAGTACCCTTAATGATCTCCCGATACAAATACAAAAAAATCACGTGGATAGACCTTGAGTCTCCGACACAAGAAGAAGTGCGCGCTCTTATGAAAGAGTTTGGCATTCATCCTCTGGTGGCTGAAGAACTTCGCTCCCCTACACTGCGCCCCAAGGTGGACCTCTACGACAACTTTATCTATTTGATACTTCACTTCCCCGCATTCCAGCATACGCATGGACACGATCCGGAACAGGAAGTGGACTTCGTTATCGGGAAAGATTTTATCATCACTACGCACTACACGATGATAGACACCTTGCACGAATTTTCCAAAGTGTTTGAGGTGAATTCAATCATTGATAAAAGTCACATCGGCAATCATGCGGGGTTTGTATTTTTCTATATCGCCAAAGAGTTGTATAAATCTCTCGCGCAAGAACTTGAATACGTGAATGCCGCGCTAGAGAAGGTGGAAGAAGATATCTTTAAAGGAAAAGAAAGAGCCATGGTGGAAAAAATATCCAAGATCAATAGAAATCTTCTTAATTTCAAACAGTCCATACGTCTCCATCAGGACGTGCTCTCCTCCCTTGAGATGGTAGGAAGCAGATTTTTTGGAGAAAAATTCTCGTATTACCTCAGCGCCATTTCCGGCGAATATTTCAAGATCGCAAGCCACCTTGAAGGCAACAGAGAAACCGTTCTTGAGTTGCGCAACACCAATGACTCGCTCCTCTCCACGAAACAAAACGAGGTCATGAAGATCCTGACGATCATGGCATTTGTCACCTTCCCTCTTTCTTTGATTGCGGCGATCTTCGGCATGAATACCGTTTATATTCCCATTATCGGTACACCGGGAGATTTCTGGATCGTGATGGGAATCATGGGATTTGCAACATTTCTTATGTTCCTGTACTTTAAGCGCAAGAAGTGGATCTAGGTCGGGAGACA
The DNA here is from genome assembly GCA_038063375.1 of Patescibacteria group bacterium. Taxonomy (NCBI): domain Bacteria; species Patescibacteria group bacterium. The sequence continues at coordinate 67,022 of JBBTVG010000003.1, read as the reverse complement.
GGATTACATGGACATACACCTATACAATACGCTCACGCGTTCAAAAGAATTGTTCCACCCGCTTGCCGAGAGGGAGGTTTTTATGTACCACTGCGGGCCGACGGTATACGACTATGCGCATATCGGCAATTTGCGCGCCTATATATTTGCCGATGTATTGCGCAAAATGTTCGTATTCAATAAGTATGTCGTAAAGCAGGTCATCAATATCACGGACGTCGGGCATTTGACCTCTGACGAGGACGAGGGTGAGGACAAGCTGGAAGCGGGAGCGCGGCGCGAAGGAAAAACCGCGAAAGAAATCGCCGCATATTATACGGACGCTTTTTTGGCTGACCTCTCTTTGCTCAATATAGACACCACGGGGACTTTATTCCCCAAAGCGAGCGAACATATTGCCGAACAAATTGAACTCATCAAAACATTGGAGAAGAAAGGCGCTGTCTATACGACATCCGACGGTGTCTATTTTGACACTTCAACATACGAACACTACGGGCAGTTGGCGCGTCTCAATATTGCGGGACTCAAAGAAGGAGCACGCGTTTTGAAGAATCCGGAAAAAAGAAACAGCACCGACTTCGCTCTTTGGAAATTTTCAAAGCCGGAAGAAAAACGTCAGCAGGAATGGGACTCTCCGTGGGGTGTCGGTTTTCCGGGTTGGCATTTGGAATGCAGCGCGATGTCAATGAAATATCTCGGTGTGCATTTTGATATTCATACGGGCGGAATTGATCATATTCCCGTGCATCACACGAATGAGATCGCGCAGTCGGAGACGGCCACGGGAGAGAGATTTGTGAATTATTGGATGCACACTGGGTTTGTGAATATTCTAGGCGAGAAAATGGCAAAATCAGGGGGCAATTTCATTACTCTGAAAACGCTGAAAGAAAAGGGATATTCCCCTTTCGGCTATCGTTACTGGCTCCTCACTGCCGATTACAAAAAAACAATTAACTTCACCTGGGAGGCGCAGAGCGGCGCGCAAACCGCACTAGGGAAACTCTACGCATTGTTTGTGGAATACGGAAAAGAAATCGGGCGCGCTGATAAAGATTACGCGGAGAAATTTCACTCATTCATCAATAGCGACTTAGATACGCCGAGAGCGATAGCGCTCCTGTGGGAACTGGTTAAAGATATCACTCTCTCCCCCGCCGACAAAAAAGCAACAATTGTTTTGTTTGACGAAGTACTCGGTCTCAATATCGCAAATCAGAAACCCGATGAGATTCCCGAAGAAATAATTAAACTTGCACGAGAGCGCGAACAATATCGCAAAGATGCGAACTGGCAAAAGTCCGACGAATTGCGCACACAGATAGAATCGTTGGGATATGAAATAAAAGATACGGACACGGGGGCGAGAATATATAAAGGGTATTAAACCCTTTGTTGCCGTCGCTCGTTCGGGAGAGAAAAAGAAGATACTTTTTCTCTCCGCTCACTCGCTAGGCAATAAAAAATAGAGGCGCGTTTGCGCCTCTATTGCTTTTTACTTTTTACCAAGATCAAAGGAGTGTTTCTTGTTTTTCTCCACGGGTGTGAGGAGTTCTTCCCGTTCTTTTTTCCATTTTTCAAATATGTCTTTTGACCGATTATGCTCTCCTATTACCAGAATGATGATGACATTCACTATCACCAGGAAGATCGCTTTGCGCCATCCCATTACTGCGATTGGCAGAACAACGGCAATTCCAAAGATAACAGCAAGAGCCACGTGTTCTTTTCGCGGATACCACACAGGGCGCATAGGGAACCTCCTTTCTTGTGATGGTTGATGTTCTATTGAAAACTATACCTTTATTGACGTGTATCGTCAATATCATCCGCCAAGGGTAACCCTTGGCGGATGATAGCCCTAGATACCCACACCTTGTCTACATGTTCTCCCGTAGCGCTTTCTTTCCTGGCTAAAATTCTATGCTACAATGGCTACACTATGGCGCAAAAACAAAACACCAACATGCGCATTCCGCCGCAGAATCTTGAATCAGAAAAGGCACTCTTGGGCTCTCTCATGCTCAAACCGGATGGGATGAATGAATCAATTGATATCATTACGCCGGATTCATTTTACGCCGAAAAGCATCGCTACATCTTCCAGTCAATGCTTGAACTTTTTTCAAGAAGCGAACCCATTGATCTTCTTTCTCTTTCCAGCAAACTGCAAGAAAAAAAGAAACTGGACCAGATCGGCGGAAGCACCTATCTGACAGAGCTGGTAAACGCCGTACCCTCGGCGTCCAATTTAAAACATTACGCCGAGATCGTGCAAAAAAAGGCAGTCATGCGAAGCCTTATTGATGTCTCCGGCCGCATATCAGAACTTGGCTATAAAGAAGACTCGCACATTGAAGAGCTCTTGGACGAAGCGGAAAGACAGATCTTTGCCGTTACGAATGCACCCATTGGACAGAGGTTCGTAAGTATCCGCGAAACGCTTGGGGAGGCGTGGGATCGTCTTGAGTCCCTCCACCATAAAAAGGACCAGCTTCGCGGCATTCCTACGGGATTCAAAGCTCTTGATGATCATATCGCGGGTCTCCAAAAATCAGACCTCATCATCTTGGCGGCGCGCCCTTCCATGGGTAAGACGGCGCTTGCGCTTGATATTGCCAGACAAGCCGCCACACAACACAATATCCCCGTCGGCATTTTTTCTCTTGAGATGAGTTCTCAACAGCTGGTAGACCGTATGCTTGCCGCCGAATCGCACGTGGATGCATGGAAACTGCGCACCGGCAAACTCACCACCGATGAGGAATTCTCAAAAATCAGAGACTCTCTGGACAAGCTTGCAAAAGCGCCTATTTTCATTGATGACAAGCCCTCCAACACCGTCTTGGGGATGCGCTCCACGGCACGACGCCTGAAAAGCGAGCACGGCTTGGGACTTATTATCGTAGACTACCTCCAGCTTATGCAGACATCCAAAAACTATGATTCTATGGTGAATCAAGTGACGGAAATATCCCGATCCTTGAAAGCACTCGCTCGAGAGCTTGAGGTGCCGGTGTTGGCGCTTTCTCAGCTCTCACGCGCGGTTGAATCCCGCGGCGGCAAACCCAGACTCTCCGACCTGCGCGATTCCGGCTCTATTGAACAAGACGCGGACATGGTGCTCTTTATTCACCGCGAGGATAAATATAAAGAAGATTCCGACAAGCCGAATATCGCCGAGATTCTTATTGAGAAACACAGAAATGGTCCTACGGGAAAAATTGAACTCTATTTTGATGCTAAAAAAACAACGTTTCTTAATATTGAGAAGAGCCAATACGCCGGCACCAGCGAAGACTTTGAGGCATTCTAACGTAAACCATGAATCCCGTTAGAGGCCGCAGTCGTTTTAATATAAAAAACAATGTTACGAATTCAAACACAACATTATAAAAATAACCGGGTACACGGCGCGATGATCGCGACTTGCCTCTAACGGGATGAATTCAATTGAAAAACTTACCGAGCTGTTTAGAAAATTTCCCGGCATAGGGTTGCGGCAAGCAAGACGCTTTGTCTATTTTTTGCTCACGCAAGACAGTGAATCCCTGCAAGAGCTTTCGCGCCTTATCGCGAATCTGAAAAAAGAAATTTCCCAATGCGAGTTTTGTTATCGCCACTTCACGGGTGGCGAAAAACAGCGCCTCTGCGATATCTGTGCCGACCCAAACACCGACATCTCAATACTTATGGTGGTTGAAAAGGACGTTGATCTTGAGAACGTCAAAAAAACGAATGTCTACCACGGCAGGTTTTTCGTACTGGGCGGCTCGCTCCCCATTCTAGTGGCTGAACCCGCAAAAAAGATTCGCGCAAAAGAGCTTATTGACGCAGTGTCTCGAGGAGTAAAGATCGGTCTCAAAGAAGTGATCGTGGCTCTTTCCGTTAATCCGGAAGGAGAAAACGCGACTCAATATGTAAAAAAGATATTGGAGCCATTCACGCAAAAGGCAGGATTGAAAGTCACCACGCTTGGCCGCGGCTTCTCCACCGGAACCGAAGTTGAATATTCCGACACTGACACCCTTGAAAGCGCTCTCAAGAACAGAAATTAAACGAAGGCCTTGCCTTCGTATTGCCTTCATAAAGCAAAACCCCACTCGTTTGAGCGGGGTTTTGCTTTAGTGCTAAATACAGGGGACCGTCCTATGTGTTACTTTGCCACCGATGAGATGGTCACCGTATTGTATGGCTGACGATGACCTTTTTTCTTGAAATAACGACTTTTTGACTTATATCGGATGACGACCACCTTCTTTCCCTTCCCCTCTTCAGTAAATACCGCTTCCACGGTAACACCTTCAAGATACGGGGTCCCCACTTTCGTGGTTTTGCCGTCATCTACAAGAAGCACCTTATCAAAGATGATTGTGTCCCCTTCCTTGTGCTCGCCGGGGAGCTTTTCAATGGTAAGAGCGTCTCCTTCAGAGACTTTGTACTGCTTGCCACCTGTTTCTATAACTGCGAATTTCATAGCTTCTTATTCTACCTAAAATACTAAAAAATGCAAGCCCCGTAGTGAAAAACGGTATGGCGCCTTGCGCGTCATATCTTTGATATGACCATACCGTTTTCTACTAGCGGGGCAAGTATTTACTCTATTTGGCACCTTGGAGCCAGAGCGTAAACCTATAGAAGAGGCTTGGATTTGTGGGTTCCAGTACGATATTGTGATACTGGCGTCCGTCCTCATTTCGCGTGAAAGATTCCGAAACCGGCACATATTTATCCATGCTAATAGAGAGCTCAATACTGTCATAGGGGGTCAATATCTGATAATTTCCGTCCCTGTCGCTTTCTATACTGTTTTTGCCTCCGCCGATAATGAGAGGTATGCCTGCAAGTCTTGTGCCTCGCGTGTCGGTCACGATTCCCTCCACCACAAACGGCTTATAGTATTTTTGAATGGTTTTAAAAACTTTCCGTTCGCTCTTGTCATCGTTTAAAAGCGAAGTAGAACCGCCCAGAAGCGTCCAATAATTTAATCCTTCTATAACAACAGACCCTTTTTTTCTATACACTTCATCCAGAATATCCTCCACCACTTGCGCCTGTTTTGTTTCTGACAAGTATCCATGAATATCGGGAATGGGCGCGCCAAATTCTCCCAGCACCACGGGCGCGTCATATTTTTCATACAAGTACTCCACATCCGCCACGAGCTTTTTCGAGTCTTTCACGTAATGATCCACTACCACCACGTTCCCTGTTTTTTTGACCACTTCCTTGGTGAGAATTGACTTAGCGACATCGCCGTTCACGGAGAAATACCCGCAGGTCGCTTTTACTCCCGCCTTTTCCATCGCCTTCTGACAGTTCTCGTAAGAGTCAACAAGAAAATCACGAAACGCTTCTTTTTTCGCGTCTGATTCCCATACGTTCTTCAAGATGCCGTTCTCCGCCTCCGGCGCGGGAGTGAAAATATCTCCTTTCCGAAAGAGTTCCGGATGCGCGATGATAAACGTGTAGATATCGCGATGATGTTCCGCCGGATCGGTATAGAGCGGATAACTAAACCACCCTTCCCATGAAGAGAGATTGCCGCGAAACCACACATGCAGATTGTGTCGGCGCGCCGCCTCCACCCACAGCGACAGGAACGGCACAAATTCCTCGTCATACGGCGTACCGATGGATATGCAGTTGGCACCCGTTTCTTTGATCGCGCCCACCTGTTCTTCTATCCATTCCACCGCATCACTCTTGCCACCCCACTCTCGCGCCGTATCCCGTGAATATTTTACCGTATCAACGCATTGATACTTCCATAACGTTCCCGAGAAAACGGGTATTTCGGGGTTTATGGCAGGAGAGAAAAACAGAACGAAGAAAAGAAGCAGTATTGCTGTCAGTTTAAATAGATGGGACATCTTTGATTCGTTTAAAGATAAGGATTTCAGGTGAAGTATACGCTTTATTGAAATATTTATAAAGTCTCGCTTCCAATTCAGGTCTTTCAAAGAAATTCTTCCACAACGTGTCATTTTCCTGCATGATGATCCACGTCGCGTACTTTTGCGGTTCAACCAGGGATTCTTCCCAATACGGCCTGTTGCCGACATAGATGAATTTTTCCATGGGAACGCCGGTTCTGATGAGACTGACACTGCGCGCAAAGTCGTCTTCCAGCACCAGTCCATCATCATAATTTTCGGCAAACCAAAATTGGGCATCGTGCATCTTGGTGATGCCCGAAGAAAGACCCCTCGTGCCGTCCGCTAAAGAGATCACCTCGGAGTACCCGATGCCATAGAGCGCTATTTGAAAAATGAGAAGTCCTCCGATGAGCGCCTTCCCTGCCCCTCTGCTTCGATAAAATAGATACCCCACACACATCGCCGCAAAAGGAACCATCATGATGCCATAGCGCGCGTTAAAGAGCGTCCACTCAAAAGAAGTCGGGGTTAAGTGAGGAATAAAAATAACCGACTGCCCAAGAAAAAGCGTCGTGGCATTAAAGAAAAATGGAACCAATAGTACCAGAAGAATATATATGCGGTGTTTAACGCTTGTATCAAAGATAAAGTATGCCAAGCCGACAAGCGTGACCAAAAACGCTACGATCCCGATATTACTCATACTGGTGACAAAGTAATACAAGAATGAAACCCAAACATTTTTATACGCCGGGAGTTCGCCGCGCGCGAGCCAGCCCTGCTGTTGGGAGGCGGCAGAAAATGTGCTATGGGTAAAATACAGCGGGTCACCCAAAATGAGCCAGTCCCACACAAACCACAAGAGAATACCAAAGAATGCGAGCGTGGAATACAAGACCAGCTTTCCCTCAAGTTTGCCTATCAAATCGCGGAGTGATTCTTTTGTGCTTTCAGCACGACTTACCACAAAATGTTTTATGCTGTCCATTTTCCAAAAGCTTTTCCACGCGTCCCCATTAAATCGGTACGGAAAATACAAAAGAACAATAATGCCGGCCTCCATCAGCACGAGCGCCCAGCCGTCGTAGCGTGAGAGCGTGGCGGCAAATCCGAATGCCGCGGCAAGGATAAGCGATATGATCCGGTCTTCCTGTAAAAACTTAACGAAATAGTAGGTTGAAAGCACAAAGAACGCGATGAGCGTCAATTCCGTCATCGGCGTAGACTGAAAATACAGCACGTTTGGATTGGTCATGAAGACAATAGCCCCAACAAGCGCCGCCCCTCTTCTTGCCGTAACGCGCCACACGAGTTTGTAGAGAAAAAGTGACGAAACCACAAAAGCCGCGCCGGAAATAATGGAACCCGCGAGCCCGCTCCGCCATAATAAATCGGAGTACATGAACGGTATCATGAGGATGTGCGGCAATGGCAGCCAAATACCGCCCAATTGGGCGAAGCCCGGGGTGAGGCTGTCGACCACGCGTTTGGCGATATTCAAATGCGACTCCGCGTCTCCGTACGCGATGATGTAGCCGTGAAGGTACGAGTAGACCGTTGCCCCGATCGCAAGTACTACCGCGCTCCAAAGGATCCATCGCTCCGGATCGCGGGCAGAGAACCAGTTCTTGAGTGCGAGAAGCCGCTCTTTTGTTATGGTAATGCTAAGATTCATGTTTGGTTTCAAAAAGAGGCACGATAAAGAGAATGACGGTTACCACAACGAGAAGCGCCACGTAAATCAGAAGAAAATAATTTTGTAAGCTGATAGAGTGCGCAAAATACGTATTATAGAGAAAACTTCCGCTCTTGCCGTCAAGAAAGAAATCCAAGTTATAGAGAAAATTATATTTCAGTCCAAGAAAGTCCGCTTCAATTTTCGGCGGAACTGCGTTGGTGGTCAAAGCACCGAGAAGCGCGATAGCGCTTGAATAAGCGAACAAAACGAATACTAAGAACTTTTTTGAGATCTCCCATTTACCGCGAGCAAGCCACAACGCGACAAAAAGTGACAATATTGCCATGGAAGGTATGAGATAGCGCGGGCCGTATGCCCATCCACCCCACGGGTCGCCCCAACTGCTGTAAAAAAAGAAATTGACACCGATGAGCCCAAGGAGCGTGACTATCTCGGGTGTCAGTGTTTTGCGCATACGATATATTCCCAATAATCCAAGAAGGAGTATAGGAACATAGAGTGCTATTCCTCTATCTGGAGAAACTGTAAGCGCGTAAAAACTTCGCGGTACGTTCACTTCTTTAAAAAATCCTACGATCTTTTTTTCTTGATGCAGTCGTTTTATTTCCGCTTCCGCATTTTCTTGCGCGAAAATATTTTGTTCAAGAATAGTTTTATACCCAGGAATACCGCCGCTTACCGCTTTCCAGCTGCCGAAATAATGTTCGTTGTGATAAGCGTGGAAACCCGATATCACGATAAAAACAAGAAATGTGTAGAGAATGGCGAGTTTAAATTTGACCTTGTATTCCCGCTCTTTTGTTACGATTTGGAACGAAGAAGCAAGGAAATAGATCATGACGGGAAGCATGAGAATGGCATTGGGATAATCTATGGATATGGCGAGAGCGTATTGAACCCAGACAAATATCGCCCAGAAGATGCTTGCCACACCGCCTGCGCGATATTTCCACACGGCATAAAAAGAAGAGAGCATGAAAAAGAGCGTTACATGGTGTTGATAGAGCGTTATCGCGTAACTCCACGCTGTGGAACCAAACGCAAATACCAACACCGAAAAAAGAGACACCCAGACAGGAAATAACAATATTTCCCTCGCGATTTTATAGAGAAATATCATCGCAAGAATGCTCATAAGGGAAACAAACCCGAACGTGAATACTTGCGCAAGGTCGTAATTTTTACCGAGCAAATAGAACGGTGCCGCCATGTAAGATATTCCCGGTGCAAAGAAACTGTAGAACTTGCCGTTTACATACCCAACATCCGGATATACGGCATTCGCCCATTCTTGACTCAACTCGTAGTGACCAGTTTCGGCTAATGCAACGACATGCGCGTATCGCCCTCGCTCGGGAGAAAGTTCAAACGGTTTGGTTGCCTGGTCAAGGTTGTCTTTAATAAGCGCCGGCCCTGGATTACCGGGAACGCCATGCAAAGTAAGCGCATATAGAGACGCTGCGATCAACACTATAAAAATGATGGCGAGTTTATTTTTCATATTTTTGTTGAATGACTCTCTTGCAAATTTTCACAATATTTCTTGCTACGGCTTCGCAAGTGAATTGCTCACGGTACAACTTGTACCCATTTTCTGCAATAGTGTTCCTTAATTGCTTATTACTTTTAAGCTCAAGAATTGCGTTTGCTAGTGATTGAGGGTCAGCTGTATTACAAAGGTAAATATTTTTTCCGTGAGTGAATAGCTCTAAAATGCCATCGCTTTTGGCCGTTATGACAGGTTTTTCCATCGCCAATCCCTGAAAAATTTTATTAGGGATTGCCCTTAACCCGGTTGCCATATTTTCAAAAACACCCAATACTATATCAGCCTTACTCAACACATCAATTGCCCCTGTTGTTTCGCTGAGTTTCAAGAATGAGACATTTTGCAAACCAAGTTCCTGGGAGAGGAGAATGTCAGACTCATAGGTTTGTCCTGCGGCACCAATAAAAAGGTATTGAATTGAAGGATCTTTCTCGCATATTTTCGCGCTCCTCATAATATATGGAACGCCGTGCAAAGGAGCGTGAAAACCGTAAAATGCAATAATAAACTTCCCTTGAGTATCAAACTTTGATTCTGGGCGCACATAATATATGCCATCATCGGCACCCAAATATGAAATATCTATTTTTGAAGATGGCAATGTAAACAGCTTTTCAAAGAATACTTTTTCTTGCCTACTTATTACAAGTATCACATCACAAAGAGAATATATTATTTTTTCTGCAGCAAATAAAAGTTTTCCCTTAGTGGAATCTTTCTTTATTAGTTTTTTCTCGTTCACAAAAACATCATAAAGTGAGAGGACTGTATCAAATATCAAGGGCTTTCGAATTATTTTTGCCAATAGATAGGCAGCAGGTACATCAAAATGACCCGGATGTCCAACCAAAATAACGTCATAGGGGGTAACAATAAAAAGATAAATTCCCTTCACGAGCCCGTAAATGTTCCGAAAAGGTAATGTAAATGGATGGAGAATGGTGAAAAAGGCAAAATAAATTTTTGATGTAAATTTAACTGGTGGTTTTTTTATATTGCACTCAACAATATTAACCCCTACCTTTTTAAGGCCGTCTAAGTTAATTTTATCTTTTGAATATGTTTTGTCGTATGCTCCAAAATAACAAATTGTCATATATTTTCTTGAATTATAGCATCATCCTAACCTTACTGGTTCTTTTATCACCTCTTTCATGAAATTTTCATATGATTTAGCGCTCTCATCCCAGTTATAATTTTTAACAAACACCCTCGCATTTTTTCCTATCTCCTGCCTCTCGGTATTGTTTTTTGAAGCCCGTACCATTTCCTCCGCAAATGCCTCGCAAGTTATTTTTTTTACTCTAAAGCAATTATCTCCTGCCCACTTAGACCCTGAAATATCAAAACAAACTACAGCTTTGCCGAGAGCCATTGACTCTATCATACTTAACGATTGCCCCTCAAACTGCGAGGGTGCAGCTATAAACTTAGATTCGGCAATATACCGTTCTTTTTCCGTACCTTCGAGGTGTCCTAGTAATTTTACTCGGCTATTAATATCATAGCTATTAATCATCTGCTTAAGAGAGGCAAGATTAGTTTCCGTGCCTGACCCCATGATATAAAGGCTTTCTGGAATTTGTCCGCACACCAGACTAAATGCCTTCAGGAGAATATCTAAACCTTTTGGCTTTATATCCAGTCTACCAAAAAAGAGAATGTAATTTTTTTCTTCTGTTGGGTAGGTAAAATAACTACTTTCAACAGCGTTTCCTATTACCTTTGTTTTGATCTGAGGATTAATTTTTTTGATGATATTTTCTTGCTCAACGGTAAGTGGTATGCCATATTTGTAAAATTTAAGACCGAAGTTCATTATCTTACTGAAGGGCAATTTGTATCTTTTTTCCATTGACCCTGGATTAAGAAATGGCGTAGTAAATATAACTGGAATTTTTGTAAACAGTGGTGAGAAACATGTTGCAATTGGAGCCGTAAAATTTTCTAAGATAATATCTGCTTTTATTTTTCTCACGATAAAAGGAAGTATTAAAAGAAACACGAAATTAGTTAACTGAGGATTTTTGCTAACTAGACCAACATGTTTGTAAATGATTCCATCCTCGGTGTAATCCTTGTACGTACGATATTTGGAGCAAAAAACTACTACTTCGTGCCCTTTTTGGGCCAAGCGCCTTCCAATTTGCCATGTAACTCTTGCTTGGCCACCTTTCCAATGTGGATTTCTGAGATTATCCATATCGAGAATTGCAATTTTCATTTTTTGCCTAACTTCTCCATCTATATTAATATCAAAAGATTCTTTTTTAATAAGAATTTTAGAAGATTTTGAAATCTCCCATTTACTATTGCCGAATCTGTTCTTCTTGGGGTAGATTCGCGTAGCTATAAATATCAGGAAATAGTAGGAAAAAAATATCGGATGTTTAAAAATCGACGGTATGACGGTTTTTAACAGCATGTTTACCGGTATCTTGTATTCTTGTTTTATGGAATCTTTTTGGAAATAATCGAGCATCGCTTTCTCCGATACAACATAACGAGCGCTTTGTTGCAAATGATCCTTAAAATTATCCGGAAGTTTCAGGCGAACTCCGGTCATGGTAATGTAGGAAAAAGTATATCCTTTTTCTAGACACTGAAAATAAGAATAGACGTCTTCTCCGACAGCACTGGGCCATTTCATTTGTTTTACAAATTCACTTGAAAATGCCCGATTTGAACCACGGCAAAGGTACATGTTTTGAGCATGGTTTTTCTGTTCGAAAATACGCGTCTTAAGCATGAAACCATAGTGGATGATCCTTTCAAAAAAAATTTGCGGATCAAGGGGAATTTCTCGCGAAGATACGATTCCGATCCGAGGATCTTTGTAAAATGGTTGGGTCATTTCTTGAATAAAATATTCATCTACGGGCAAAACATCCGCATTTAAAAAAATGAGTATATCCCCTGTAAATTGCTCGAGGATTAGGTTTTGGCTCAAAGCTTGCCCGATACGCTCCTTGTTCTCACTAAATATGATGCGTTCATCGGATATGCTTTTCACTGTCTCCGCAGTCTTGTCGTTGCTTGCGTCCGAGATGATAATGATCTCTTTCAGTGTGAAATTATCCCCTTTCTGCTTCAGGAGTGCGTTAATAAGATGCCCGATATTTCCTTCTTCGTTATATGCCGGAATGCCGATTGATACAGTTTTTTTCATATAAATAGTGGTATTTATAATATCTCGTGCCAACGTTTAGTCTCTTCTTTCCGTATCTGATCAATCCGTGCGGTTAATTTTTTACTCAACTCATCACGTGACTGGTACGCACGTTCTAAAAGCTCAAATAAACTTCCCGCGCTGATTTTATTACAAGGAATAGAATATTCCTTCATCCCCAATAATTCCGCAATGCCTTCGGTTTTATGTTCATACGAAATTGCCACAAAGGGTGTTCCGGAGAGAGCTGCAAGTATATTGGAGTGCATGCGCATACCAAGCAATAAATCCATATTAGCGTATGCTAAAAGTGCCTCATCGACATTTTCAACCTCTTTAATTGGAAGTGCGCGGAACCCTCTTTTTCCCAATAACGCAGACATTCGTTGCGTGATAGAGATATCAAATTCCCCATATTTAATACCCCGTACTTGGACGATGGGCTGAAAAAGAATGTTTTTATCTTTACTGAAATATTCCATTGCATTTAGAAATTGATCTTCAAATTGCTCCCACTTCTTTTTATCAAGCCACTTACGCAAGGTAAAACCAAGGATAAAATCAGAAGATTCTTTCTTGTGAATGGCACCCCTCAAGAGAAGCGCATGATCTATTGATAGAATAACATTATCAATCTGATGCTTCCGAAGAAGATCAAAAGAAATATTTTCGCGCGCTGAAATGATGTCAAAACCTCGCAAAACATTTACTACAAGTCGCTCCTGCCAATGATATGCAAAAGGACCAAAACCCATCGGTGCTACGATTTTTCTTACCGAAAAAAGCTTGGCAAATAAGAATAATGAAAGAATCATCAAAAGATTAAGCGACTGCGTTACCCCTTTATTTGACCTGAAATAACCACCCCCAACAAAAACAATGAGATCAGCCCTGCGATAATCCTTGAGTATGTCTACGAGTGTTTGCTCTGCCAAACCAGACCGAACATTGAAACGAATAAGAATGTATTGAAGAATAAGCTGAATAAGACGAAACATCCTCACGAAAGGATTTAAATTTTGAAAAACGGACCAAAAATACAGATGGGGCAGCACTTTGTCAGCGATTTTTTTGCGATATAATTCGGGATTGGAACTATGAATTATAATAGCCGCCTCTTTGTGTTTCGCGCGCAGTAAGGAGATCAATGCGCGTAAAGCAGCTTGATCTCCGATATTGTTTGGTCCTGTTGCGTTGGGAATTAATATGTTCATACTCATCCTGATTAAAAATAAGCCGCAATCTCTTCTTTGGTGCTATGCGCCATAAGCCATTTTGCATTCATCTTTTTCTCATCCCTTTTTGCGCGTGCTTTACAGTAAAGATTAATGAGAAAAACTGCCAGACTTGAGAACGGCGCTCTAACAAATTCTCTCAATTGAAGTTTGTACGCAAGAAATGTTGGCACATGGTATTCAGCCGGGACTACGGGACCGAATATTCGTTCAAGACGATAGTGGCTTGCGATAAAACGTTTGTTTTGCTTGACCTGATCTTTGATATTTTTTGGAGAAGTAAACCAAACTTGCGCTCCAGACACATGGCGGAACAAAAACCCCTTTGTGATACACGAAAAGTAAAGAAAAGCATCGTTCGCGATCATATCCCCGGGAACAGTCACGGCATCCGCAAAAACTTTTGAAAGTGCCAAAATTCTTCCGTCACAACCAAATGCATTATTACCATTTTTTAAAATTGTGCGAAGAGGGCTGTACGCTCGAAATGTGGCATTCACCCCTTTTTCAATAAACGTTTTTGCGGTTGTTGGTTGCGGGTTGCCGCCAACAAGGCCAACTTTGGTATTATTGAGTAAAGGAGTGATAAGCTTTGCGATGACGTTCTTGTGCGTCAAGACTACGTCTGCATCAAATAAGACAATAATATCCCCTTTTGCCTTTCGGAAAATGGTGTTTAGGTGTTGCGACTTCCCTATACGCTCTTTGTATTCCCAAATCTTAATTCTCGGGTCATTGACTGTCCTCACCTTTGCAACAGTTTCGTCCGTGCTCCCATCGGAAACTATAATTATTTCCTGCAGGGTGAAATTTGGAGAATCTTGCTTCAGTATTGATGCAAGAAGAACGGCAATGTTCCCAGCCTCATTGTAAGCCGGGATACCGATGGAAACTTTTAATTTGTTATTTTTATCATCCATATATTTTTTTTGATGGCATATAGGGTTCATGGAGCGGGTTGAATTTTGAAACACCGCTTATAATATTAAGATTTTTTGTTGAAATAGTCATCTCCGAAAAATCACTGAATGGTTTACTGTTTTGAAAAAATTTAAGCGCGACTAGTAACCATAGATAGTAAATAGCGTAGAAAGGGTATTTTAGTATAAACTCTGCAAACATACGCATACGCAAATGTCGTGGTCGGTTGTAGATTTTTTCTATAGTATCCCTGTCGAAATATTTTTCGAGAGATTTCTTCCCACTCATGATCTTTGCTCGCGTTTTCAACAAATCTGAAAATGTCTCGGGACAGCAGAAATTACACACGGCTGATTTTTGAAAAACAGTGGGAATACCACGTGAACGACACCAAAGAAGAGCATACGAATCTTCTGGTACTGCATTTGGCCAACGTAATTTTTCATATACGTGTCGTGCAAATACCCGCCCGCCTCGCCCTGATGTTATCCATTGGGAAACATCACGATCTTTTATTGATAAATTGTGGTAAATATCAGTCTGTGCTTTTAATACAGAGCCAAACGATGTGCGAGCAGGGAGTGGAGTCAAATTACCTTGCACAAGCCCTATTTTGTTATCAACAACGATTGGTTCAATGAGTCGTGCAAGATAGTTAATATCCAACGGAATAGTATCCGCCTCAAGGAGGACAACGACATCGGATTTTGCAATCGTGAAGATTATATTTTGTGCACTTACTTGACCCTTTCTCGATTTATTAACAATGAGACGTATGCGAATGTCAGTGAAAGAGCGGGTAATTTCTGCTGTTTTGTCGGTACTCCCGTCGGAAACAACAATAATCTCTTTTAACGTGAAATTTTTTTCTTTTTGTGCCAAGAGTGCGTGCAAAAGGTAGCCAATATTTGCTTCCTCGTTATACGCGGGAATTCCTATTGAGACTTCAAGTTTTTTTTGATTCTTCGTATTCATATGAGTATCTTTAAAAACTTTTCTGTGGCGCTGTTCCATCCGAAGTTTTGCGCCCAGGCGAGCCCGGCCGAGCCCATTTTTTCTCGGGTCGTGTTGTCCGTGCATAAAAGCACAATTTTTCTCGCAAACGCTTCAGTATCGCCATAAGGCACTAGAAATCCCGTATGCGGGTTTTGTACCGAGTCGCGAAGTCCCGGTATGTCAGATGCCACGACCGGCACCCCGCAGGCATTTGCCTCAATGGTGGTGATTCCCCACCCCTCCATCATGGATGGATTCACGAATACCCATGCTTTTTGAAACCAAGCGAGTTTCTCTCTCTCGGATATCTTTCCCAGAAATTTCACCTTGAGTTTGAGACCAAGCTCTTCCGCAAGCGCGCGCAAAGTTTCTTTTTCTTCGCCGTCTCCCGCGATGACAAGCTGTGCTGTTGGCACTGCAATGATCACTTTTTTGAACGCCCTTACCAGCACGTCAATGGATTTATACGCCTTCAGCCGTCCAATTGAGAAAATAACGGGCGTAGAACTTTTTTCTCCGGGTGTAAGACTATCCAGATCAACGCCGGGATTTACCACTTGAATGCTTGCTTTGGTGATACCGAGTCGAATCATGTCTTGTCGTGATGATTCTGATACGGTGATAAAGCGCGTATTTCTATACACGAATGGCATGAGATATTTTTCAAGAGAAGCGGCGAAAAATGCGAGCGGCAAGGGAAGATATTTATAGAAAACATCTTGGTGTACATGGTGAAGGAGTGCATACACGGGCTCTTTCGCGTACAGTGGCGTGAAAAATGGAATACCGTTTTGCGCGTCAATGATCACATCAAACTTTCCTCTGAACTGTATCAGATAGTAGATAAACGCCCAGGCATAGACTGTGTAGAACCCGCCTCTCCTGACGATATGCACGCCGTCCACGAGGTCGTATCGGGTATTTTTTCTGTCGTTGCCGGCAAAGACAGTGACGCTGTTTCCGTTTTTCACCCATCGTTTCGCAAGCTCATGCACATAGAGCTCTGCTCCTCCGGCAAATACGTGTTTGGTGTCGCGCCAGTTGAATATCAATATCTTTTTACCGACGCTGGATGCGGTGTGGAGTGAGTGGAGCGGATACAATACATTCAAAAGGTCTACCATGTTTGCGAGGAAGAATTTTTCATTTCTCTGGAACGCGTGAAGGATCAATATGACCATCAAATTCACACTGCTTACCAAAAGCAGTACGTGGGTAATGGCGCCGATGGAGTCGTGCGACCATATGATGCCGACGGACAAAACGATTGCCGTACAAAACGCCAACACCGGAAAAATATAATGTTTGCGCGCCAAATGGTATATCACAATGGCATTCCCGAGAGTGAAGAGCATGATGCCGAGTGAATACTTAACAAGGTATGGAAGGATCGGTTCTGCTTTGGCACCAAAAAGCAGTGGAACAAAAAAGTCACCCAAGGGGCCGAGCGCGACAAAGGCGCCTCCGACTAAGAGGAGAATACCGGCAAAAAGCGCGTAGAAGGTCGTGTTGGGGTCTTTTCCTTCCCCTTCGGCACGACTCACAAAGGTAATAATAAAAGGAGTCAAAAGAGAACCAAAGAAAAATATCATCTTGCCGACGAGAGATAGCAAAGCGTACTCTCCCGCGACAATAGGGGTCAGATAATGCTTCGCGAATATGATGTCAACGCTCAAAAACCCCGCTGTTGCCAAACCGGTGAACACCGCCGCGACGTAAAATCGGCCGGGAAAGTGAAAGGGGATGTTCGTCTCTTCTTCTTTTTCTGCGGTGAATACATGGATATATTTACGCGCTAAGATGGAAGAGAGGAGGAACGCGACCGCGGTGGAAAGCGGTATGGAGAGCGCCACCCACGCGTACGCTCCGGCATACACAAACAATATGGCAAAGAGCAGTTTGCTTGCCGCTTCCAACGCCACAATGAACGCAAGCGCGATAAATTTGAAATTACCCTGCAAGAACCCCCTATTGGCTGACACTAAGACGCCCAAGGTAATGATCGGCGTGAAATAAAAGAGAAGGTCCAAACGGTCAATCTGAAAGAAATGCGCGATGGAAGGCAGGAGAGCGACCCACAAGAGCGAGAGCGCGATGGTGATGAGAAAACCGTATTGCCGGACGCGGTAGAGAAACGCGACACCTGCCGAAGGGTTTTGGCGTCCAGAAATATAAGCCGTACGGTGGTTAACGGTCGTCCCCACACCGCCGATAAAAAGACTTGTGAGGTAGACAATAGTGTTCAAAACGGTTATCAGGCCAAAATCTTCCGCGGAGAGTTCCCTTCCCAAAAACGCGTTGAAGAGAAAATTGAGCACGTTGGCAAACATGAAAGAAGCGACGAGGAGCGTTGCCCCCGAAAGTACTTTCTTATTAAACAGGTATGCCACTTTTTCTTTCATATTATTTCGCGCTGCTAAGCTTTTGTTCCAGTTTCAAGTGGAGGCCGTGCACCGTTTTTGCCCAATAGTGCGGCTTCACTATGATCTCATAGAGCGCCTGCCATGCCGCCATACTCATGCCGAGCCAGTAGAACGGCACCAAGAACGCGTATTTAATGATGTCGTAGAGACCGCGCTTGGCACAACCGATCATGTAATAGTAAAGATAGAGGAAATTCCCAAAGACAAAAGAAGTAAGCCCGATATAAAGAATAGGGTCCGGAAAGAAGGATTCAATGGTCTCCCCCACTTGCGCGCGGAATGCAAAGTAAGCAATAGTAATCCCCCACATGAGCGGATTAATGAACATGGATAAAACTTTACCGCCCACGATAAGCTGGAGTCCCAAAAGATGCGCGGGACTGCTCATCTTGGCGAATGTTCTCGGCGCGCGCATGTGCACCAAATAGGTTTGGATATACCCTTTTATCCAACGACTTCTTTGTCGATACCAATTTCTCAAACCCGAATTCGCTTCTTCGTAGGTAGTGGAGTCAACAATTGCGGTTCGGAGTCCTCGTTTTACGATACGCATGCCAAGATCGCAGTCTTCTGTCACGTTGAATGCGTCCCAGCCGAAGAGCGCTTTTATGTCTTCTGTCCGAAAATGGTTTGAAGTGCCTCCCAGCGGAATGGGCGCGTTGATGGACTGCAGGCCCGGCAAAATGAGATCAAACCATAGTGAATACTCCGCGGTAAAGACTCGGGTGAGCAGATTTTGCTTCGGATTATAAAAGTTAAGCTTTGCCTGAACGCATACTGTTTGCGGGCTGGATTTTTTGAAAGCAAGGACAGCTTTCTTCAGCTGATCGCGCTCGGGGACATCCTCCGCGTCATAGACCACCAGGTATTCCCCTTTTGCATACGCAAGCCCGTAGTTCATTGCTTTGGGCTTTGTTTTTGGGAAAGAATGCGGAACAACAACGATCTCAAAATTTGAAGGCAGGTCAAACGAGCTGATCTTCCTGATGGTTTCCTGATCATCGGCTTCAAGGAGAAACAATATCTGCAGTTTGTCTTTCGGATAATCCAGATTGCCCATCGCGGCGGCGAATTGTTCAACTACCTGCCACTCCTTATACAAGGGGCAAAAGATCGTATAGGTTGGCCACTCCCCTCCCTGAACCTCTTCCATCTCGGCAGAGCTTATTTTTATTTCAGAAAAAGAACCGAGACTGCGGAATACGAGAAAGAGGCCAAAGAGAAGATCGGCAAAGTACAGTATCGTCAGCGTGGCGAAAAGAACCAAAACGGTAGTGTGCCAATTGATAATGAGAGAGGCTCCCAGCACGAGCGCTAAAACACCCAAAAGCGTCTTCTGGTGTTGCATAAGGACGTAAAAGGCTGTCTCATGATGATGAAGATCGGTATGATGCACGAATTCATCGTCCTGATAAAAGAATCCTTTCCCCCGCTCTCTTTCATGGTCTTCGCTAAACTGTACAATATTGGCGTCATATGTGGATTGTCTCCAATAATCAAACACGGCAGATTCTTTAATACTTTCAACCAGTAATGAAAAATTTGATGGCGAAACTTGTTTCCCACCCGAAAGTGCTGGTGCGTACGCGGGGTAATGTATTTCCGGATAGTGCGCTTTGTCATATACACCCGAGATAGAATTCCACTTGATCTGCATCAATTCCTTAAACGTCGTAACGTATGCCATAGGAGAAACGGTGGAGCCTGCAGGATTGATCCATTTTACCGGCAACTCCTTAATACTGTAGCCTCTCTTTTGCGCAATGAGGAGCAATTCCATATCAAAACCAAAGCCATGGATTGTTTGCGCGGGAAATATGACATCAGCCGCTTTCCTCGTGAAAAGTTTGAACCCGCGTTGTGTGTCTCGTATGTAGGGCACTGCGACGAATCTCACAAGCACCTTTGATATCGCACCTAGAATTCTCCGATACCACTGATTTCCTTCGCGAACAATCGCTCCTTTCACCTCTATAGAACCGATCACAACGTCATGCCCCTCTCTCGCGTGATCAAGGAACCGCTCTACATGATCAATGGTTACGGAATTATCCGCGTCCATGAAAAGTTTGTATTCTCCATGAGCGGCAAGCATGCCGGTCTGCACGGCGTAACCTTTCCCTTTGTTTCGGGGATTATCAATAAGCTTAAGATTTTTGATCTTTTTCCTGTATGAAAGTACGGTGGTGGCGGTGTCATCCGGCGAGCCGTCATTTACCACGATGATCTCGTATGAATACGGCTTGTCATGAAAATATTTATCCAGGCAAAGAAGCGTAGAGCCAATTCTCTCTCCTTCTTTATACGCCGGTATGATGACTGAAAGAAAAATCGGGTGCATGGTTATTTCTTAAAAACAAAAAATTTGTAGCCCAGAAAATTCCAGAGCATGACGACCCCGGAGCCAAGGATGGCTCCCGTATTCGCGAAGAGATAATACGACACTTCCGGCGCAAGCGTTTTTCCTGCCATAAATACGACATAAGAAACGAGCACATTCAGGAGAAGGCCCACAACGCTCACTATTAAAAATAGGCTGAATTCCGCACCCCTCCCCTTTTCCGTAAAATTCAAAGCTCCTCGGGTATTAAACACGAGGTGTTTGTTCATGAAGTAGCTGTTAGTAACTGCCACGACGAACGAAATGGCCTTAAATCCGACAAACAAAGGCCCATGGACAAGCCCGAAAAGGAAAATAAGCAGGTTAAACACCCCAAGATCAACTAAGGTGTTTAATACTCCCACGACCCCAAATTTCAAGAATTGAAAAATGGAATTTTTCGCCTCTGTTGTCATAAAAACCTTGAATTAATACCCCCGACATCCTATAAATAAAGAAAAAGCCTTCGTCTAGGCTTTCTTACGATGATATTACATATTTTCCTTTATTTGTCAACCGAGCACCACTCCTGCTCTTAAAAGGTTTTTGGTGTATGGTATAACCATTGTTTCTGTAAATATCCAACGGAGAAGCTCGTAAAAGTGGTGCTCGGTCAACAGTTTGTACATTACATTAGTAATGTACTAAATATGTCTGCCCAAAACATTTTTGGTATTTTGTTTTAGACTTGTTATTGACACTCTACCATTTGGAATGATATATTGACCGCGAAACCACTGGGATTGTCCCATCGGAAAAAACACACCCATAGGAGGTGTAATTATGAGTACAGCGCTTACATATGCAGAGCTACCAGATGTTGATTCCGTCCGGCCAAGAACGAAGGCGGACGATCCGCTCTTCCGCGAACTTGCCGAAGTGCTCGCAAGGCATAACGCTCTGAATCGGTTCGGTGTTACCCTGTTGCATACTCATTTCTCGATCGATGAAGGAGAAGTGCTACTCGAGAGCACTAACCGTGAAGCACGTGAGCAGATCATACGACCTGTCCTAGTGGGTGATGCCGAACTTCTCGGTGCCCTTGAGACCAGCTGGCGATTGGGCCCGAATGGAGAAATTCTCATGGCCTGTCATTGTCTCATGACGCCGGACGGCAAAGAGCACCAAGGTCACCACTCAACGTAGGACGGCTTTAGGCATATTGAGAGAACCGGTAGCCTAATAAGCTACCGGATTTTTTATGAGAGACGAGAAACAGAAATAAAAACATGTTCGTGGGGGAAAAAGTATTTACCCTCTGAAAAATGCTTTATTTTAAAGAAATCTCTTAAAAACTGTACGCATGCTTCTTTTTCAGACTCTTTGGGGCTTATAGAACGGATCGCAAAATCTGTAATTTCATCAATATTTTCTGATTGGAATTCACTAACAACTCGATGAATTTCTACTTTGCCGTATGTCTTTAAAATATTCAACATCGCATGGTAAAGTTTTTCATCAATACCATCGGAATCTTTAGTGTCCCTCCATTTATTTCTTAAATCGTGTAGTTCCCCATGTTGCCCTTTAAACGTGACTATCAATAAAACCCCTTTATCATTAAGTGTATTCCATGCCGTTTCCAAAAAAGGCCTGTAGAGACTTTCATCCTCAGGAATAGAATGAGACGCTAATACCATGTCAAACTTGCCAGCTATGCCTTGGGGGAATGTAGCATGGATGGTTTCTAGACCAAAACCCCTTAATTTTTCAATACGTTCCCTGTCGCTTTCTATTGCGAGGTATCGAGACACTCTGTTAGCTAGTTTTTGAGCTAATATGCCATCCCCTGCTCCTATATCAAGTAATGATTTAACTTTATATTTTTTTAGATATAAAGAAATTTCCCTGAAAAGCACATCCTTTTGATTTGTTGTGATCATTATTGTTGGATTGTATCAAAAACGATAATACTGAAGTACTATCACGACAACTTCGCACGGTATTGATTTCTACTCATCCTCCACTTCGGGTTTTTCAATCGTGAGCACCTCCACGCCGGGAGCGGCATCCGCGATGCGTATGACATCTTTGTCTATTTTCTTGAGCTCTTTGTGCGCCGTGTTGAAGTGATTTACCGTCGTACCGAGAGAGCTACCCAGTTTGTGCATGTATTGATCGTAGTTGGCTATATGGCGTCCGAGCTCCCCCACTCTTTTTTGGATCTCTTTGGCAGATTCTTCTATCTTGAGCGCCCGAAGCCCCTGAAGCACTGTTTGCAGGTATGCCATGAACGAGGTGGGAGAAACAATGATGACGTGCTTCTCGCGGAAAGCGTATTCAATAAGGTCGCGCGTTGAACTTTTCACCGAACCCACTTTATTAACCAACAAATCGTAGTAGATCGCCTCCGAAGGAATAAACATGAACGCAAAGTCCATCGTTCCTTCCTTGGGTCTGATATATTTTGCGGTTTCATCAATGCGCATCTTGATGTCCTGTATGAATAATTTTTCCAATCGTTCTCGTTCCGTTTGGTCCGTCTCTTGCACGACACGGTTGTAGTTCTCAAGTGAAAATTTTGAGTCAATGGGGAGTATTTTTTTCTCCAAAATGATGACTGCGTCCACGATCTCGCCGTCCTCAAACTTGTACTGAAGTTTATATTGGTCGGGAGGAAATACGTTCTTTAAGACCGTATCAAGATAATATTCGCCGAGTACGCCGCGTTGTTTGGGGTTTTGCAGGGTATTTTGAAGCGTTTTAAGCTGGTCGGTCACGTTGATCACCTGCCGATTGGTCTCTTTCACGTGGGTTATTTGTTCCGTGATGTCCCGGATCAGCTTTTGTGATTCGGAAAATTGCGTGCGCACTGCCGACTGCATCTCCTTTTGCGATTCACCGAGCTTCGCGTCCAGCGTGCGTGCGAGATTTTCAATTTGATTTTGGAGCAAAAGAAATACTTTGTCCCCGTCTTCGCGTTCCTCGCCTTCTTTTTGCGAGCGAATTTTCATGTATACAAACACCGCGCCGGCAAAAATAATCGCAAAAAGAATTCCTATGGTAATGTATAGTGTCGCTTCCATTTTGATCTATTGTACCACGTCTTGAAACCTATAAAAGCGAAGATTGTTTTGGAGATTGTTTTTGTGATACGGTCGCTACTGCGTCGCGATAGCGGCAATAATCGCATTGCGCGTCGGCTTCGGGCAACACGCTCTTGTCCAAACAAACCCGCGCTTCTTTGATTGTCTTTTCTATCCAGTCGTCGTTCCCGTCATACGGCAGTACGGTAATATCAAATTCCAACTTCCCGTCAAATGTTTCTTTGTCCGCGTCGCCGTTGCAATAGACAAAGTATCCCCTGCTGGAAACAGTGAAACCGTTTCGGCGCAAGAGCCATTGATACACTTCCATCTGGCGTTTGTAGCCGATCTGCCAGTCGGCGTCCAGGCTTACCTGTGCTTCTTTGCTGGTTGCTTTATAGTCCACCACAATGAGCTCCCCTGTTGGATTCACCCACACATCATCAATCGCTCCCGTTATGATGAAGTTGGTCGGCTCATGAAGATATTGCACGCCTACGAAATTTTCCCGCCATTTGTCCAGATCAGGATTACTGTAGGGTATTGCGTCAATACCGTATTCCGTCATGAGCGGATGCGCGGTTTTTTTCACGCGATGCATGTCAAACTCCTTTTTCAAGAGCTTGTCTACGGCGGAGTTCAGGGAAAAAGGGAATCCCGGCGGTCTGTCTACGCCGAGCCGTCTGTCCAGATAAAAACATCTGGGGCATTCCAGAAACCGGTCAATTTTTGAACGGCTCAAGCGGAATGGTTCGGAACTTTTCGGATCAAAGATATTTCTTGTGCGTTTGGGATTATAGTACTGTGACATTGGTCTATTGTAGCATACCCCAAAAAGAAAAAAACGGGGTTCCTAAGAACCCCGTTTTGCAACACCTTTACGTTTTCCCTTTTGCCTGTTTTTCTTTGTACATCGCTACATCAGCTTTTCTGGCAAGTAGCAGAAGATCAAAGATTGGCCAATTGGGATCCTGAAACACGGATACGACACCGAATGATGCGCTTATCTGGAGACTGTGTCCGGACGGTGTTTGAAGGGTGAGCATTGGAGACGATTTCGCTTTGTTTTTGAGTATCTCTACATGTCGGAGGGCGTCTTGATGATTTACCCCGACAAAGGCAATAACAAATTCATCTCCTTGATACCACCGACCCACAATATCAACTCTTCGCGTGCTCGTTTTCAAAAACTGAGCAAATCGCTGCAGGACTTGGTCGCCAACTTCGTGGCCGAACGTGTCGTTGATCGGCTTGAATTTATCAAGATCAATAAACACCAGCGAAACGTCGCGAACCGCGCCTCCACGGACTTGATAGCCATTCTGGCGTTCCATGGTCTCAAGGATTGGCTCCACGAGCCTCTTGAAGCCATTTCTGTTCCAAATCCCCGTCAGCACATCTTCATGAGCAAGTGAATCCAGTTCTTTTAACTTTCTTCCAAGCTCCCGATACTGCGGGAACAGCCGTAAGAACCATTCAATAAACATCGGAATCTACCTCCGTATGATGTGAAATCTATTAAGCATATTAAACTATTTTGATGTTTTTGTCAACCCCCCTGATAGTTAATGGATGTTTTGTATTATTACCCATGTAAATTTATAAATTATTAATTATCTTAATGTACTCATCACGAGAAACACCCAAAACTTTCAAATTATTCAGTATTATAAACGGGGGCAATGAGGTGTCGCGTGGAATAACGACCGGCCGTTTTATCCCATCTTTCCAATATAGGCCTCAGGGGCAAAGTCCCAGAGTAATATAGGTACTCGCTTCGCTCGTCCTTACGCGGGGCAAGCCCCGCGGTATTTACCTATATTAGCTCCTCGGCTCGGAAATGTGTGAGATTTGTTTTGTGCGTTAGCACAAAACAAATCTCACACATTTCACTCGCTCTATGTCGCTAATAAACACGGTGGTCGCCTTTTTCTCTTGTGAATTTACATCCAACGAAGAGCAGAAATTTTTCAAATTCTTTCCAGTGAATCGTTCCAATACGTGGCATGTTTAAGCAAAACTAGGCATGCGCACACCGACAAATTTTGAGGATACAACCTGCGGAGGACTCCAGTTTCTTTGTGCTTTTTTCCAACCTAATTCAGACAACACATCATTCGCAGTGCCAGCTTGTATTATTTCCTCAAGAAATAAGTTTGCCAATTCTGCAAACTTTTTTTGAACGTCTTTTTCGGATTTCCCCGAAGTGGATATATCAAGCGCGGGAGTATAAGCAACAAAACGTCGCCCTTGCTTTGTAATCATAACTGGTAAATTAAAAGAGAGATTATTTTTATTCATACGAATACATTATATCAAATTTATATAAAAAACAATTGAGTTGACCCCCGTAGAATACATTCTAGAACGCGATAAGGATCGCGCCCCCCACCATAAGAAGAGCGCCTGCGGCGGACTTCCAGCCAATGCCTTCGGAAAGAAATATTGCGGCAAGAAGGACGACAAACACGATACTCAATTTATCAATGGCCACCACGCCGGTAGCGTCGCCCTTTTGCAATGCGAAAAAGTAGAAGAGCCACGAAAGCGCGCCGGAAATACCCGCAAGGGTTATCAAAAGCCATTCCTTTTGATTCAGTGATGCCAGAGAAAATCCGTCAAATTTTTTCAAGAATAAGCTGACCACCACAAGGAATGATGCCATGATAATTCCGCGAATGGTCGTCGCGAGAATAGAATCAAGGTCTTTAAGGCCGAGCTTCGCAAAAATCGCGACAAGCGCGGCGGTCAATGCGGAAAGAAGTGCGTAAAAAAGCCACATGTGTAGCGGGCTTAATTGATTAGTGGGCGCGGATAGCGCTGAATTTCACCATGACCGGCGCGTCGTTTTCTATTAAGGGGAGATCTTTTGTGTGATCAAATTGGCCATCGCCATCATCAGTATGGACCATAGCGTAGTATGTTCCCCCTTCAACGGTATTGCGCTGGAGTTCCACTTCCCCCGCGGAAACACCCGCCTCAAAGCGCTGCGCTCCCAAAATATTGCCCGGAGCGCCATCACGATCCTCATGGATCACGATCCATCCTTGCGCGCTCATTATTGCAGAATCAATAAGCACTTTAAGCCCCTCCGGCTGGTCTTGTGCGGAGAGCACGTATGTACCGAAAGATTCTTTATTCGTATCAAGCAAAGCACCTTCATTTAAAGATTCATCCATCACGTCTCCTTCTTTTTGCACCCCTTTGTCTTGTTTTACGAAACTCTTCACGGCAGCGGAATTATCCCACATGGAATACAAGCCGAATCCCGCCAGAACTCCAATAAGGAACGTAGAGATAAGGTTGTTTCTTGAGTAATATTTGTTATTCGGCATAAATCGTAATAATATATAGTTGCTAATGACACCGCCATTCTACCACATGAAAACCTTACGACAACCTTGACAGAGAGACGAATTCCTGACGTTTATTGCCTAGCGAGTGAGCGGAATGAAAAAATCTTTTTTTCATTCCCGAGCGAGAGACGGCAACAAAGGGTTTAATACCCCGCCCCTTGGGGCGGGAAAGAGTGAGCGAAGTGAACACAAAATGGGTAGAGGCGCTGCCCTGCGGTTTAATACCCTTTATTCTATGCGATAATACCTCCTCCCAAGCACTGATCATCATCGTACAACACTAAGGATTGTCCCGGTGCGACATTTTGCGGCACAGCAAACACCACTTGCGTCTCATTCCCCAAAGGGAGCATCTCACATGCTTGCAATACTTGTCTGTATCTGGTCCTCGCTTGATAGTTTTTTCCTTTTTGAGGTGTCGCGTAATTCCAGTTGACGTCTTTCAAGATAACTTCCCTTTTCGCAAAACCTTCCTCTATCTGCTGATTGGCCACGGTGATCGTGTTCGCCCGAATATCTTTTCCAATGACATAGTATGGGAGTTCGTGCGCGCTTTTTTTAGCGATCATAAACCCATGTCTCTGTCCGATCGTATAAAACCACGCCCCCTCGTGGCGACCGATAACAGTCCCTTTTGTATCAATAGCATCGCCCGGTTTCTCGTCAATATAGTGCTTCAAAAAATCTTTCATTTCCACTTTGCCGATAAAACAAAGTCCTTGGCTGTCTTTTTTTTGCGCCGTGGGGAGCCCAAATTTTTCCGCCATCTCTCTTACTTCCGATTTTTTATATCCCCCGATCGGAAATAGCGTCTGCGCCAATTGCTTTTCTGTCAGTGTCCAAAGAAAATAGGATTGGTCTTTATTCTCATCAACCCCTTTAAGCAAGAGATGCTCTGGCGCCTCCTTTTTTTCTCCGCTTCCCTCTCCCATTCGTTTGATGCGCGCATAGTGTCCCATGGCAATAAGATCCGCCCCCATTGCAAGCGCCTTGTCCAAAAAAGCGCCAAACTTTATATTCTTATTGCACATGACATCGGGGTTCGGCACCCTTCCTTCTTTGTATTCACCAATCATGTAGTCTACAACTTCTTTTTTATATTCTTTTTCAAAATCAAATGTGTAAAATGGAATGTCCAAGTGGGCGGCAACGCGCATCGCGTCTCTCTGTTCCTCTCGCCATGTGCATGGCAAAAACGGCGGCTGCCATACCTTGATGAACACCCCTGTGACATCAAACTCTTCTTTTTGGAGGAGCGCCGCCGCTACCGAAGAGTCCACTCCTCCCGAGAGACCGACGAAAACTTTTGTTTTTTTCTTTGTATTTTTGCTCGTAGGCGACATGTTACGTAACTCTAGCATCGTTGACATGAACTTTCAAATTTGATATAAAAAGTCAGATTAAATGAAAATTTTTACTGTTCACGCCGCAAAGGAGGTTGTCCCGCATGGCATCAGTCAGGTTAGAAGTGCACAAAGAAGTTACTCTATTGCCCGTGAATGTAAAAACAAAAGAAGTATTATTCCCCATAAGACTTGAAAAGCTCTCATTGGGTGTCCATGAAGCACAGATAATAGATATCAGGCATTCCGGAAACACAGACCCCTGGTTCGTCATTCAGACAGAAAATGGGCACTTCGGGTGCATCCAACATGTTGTTGAAAAGTGGCAAGAGATAGAATTTGTGACCATACGTCACAAAGACCCTACGCGTTCATAAGTCGCCGATACAGCTCATACGTCGCTCTCGCATCCGAGAGGGCCGTATGAGCTTTTTTGTTTTCAATGCCGTAATATTCACAGAGCGATCGGAGAGAAAATTTTTGTACTTCAGGCACGTCGTAGAGTTTTGCAAACGCGATCGGGATAGTGTCCAATTTGTGGTAATGCATCATGTTTTTTACGCCCGTTTCCTCAAACGCTTTTTCAAGAAACATCCAGTCAAACGCGACATTGTGCGCAACAATGTTTGCCTCTTTGGTCTTCTCGGCCACTATTTGCATCGCGGCAGAAAGGGAGAGAGCATCCTTCCAATCATCCTCACGATAGCCGTTGATCTCAAGACTTACCGGATCCGCCGTTTCAAAATGTTCGGGTTTTACTTTTATTTCAAATTCTTCAATGACCTGGAGAGATGCTCCGCCCTTTTCTCCGGGTTCTCTCTGGATTTGCCGCGCGACAATGCAGCCGATCTCAATAATTTCATGTCGTTTAAGTTCCAGACCTGTGGTCTCCAAATCAATGAATGCCAAGTTGCGTTCTTTCATGGTATTTTAACTGTTCGTAGGGACTCTCTGATAAAAATCAGTTAAGGAATAAGCTCTTGTTTCTCTTATGTTCTTCAAATGTCGCCGAGTAATGAATGGTGCTCTTTTTATCGGAAAGATAGAAAAGATACGAAGATTTTTCCGGTTCCAACGCGGCAAGAATTGATTCCAACCCCGGATTTGCGATAGGTCCCGCAGGCAATCCGGGGTTTTTGTACGTATTATATGGGGAATCTAATGCCAGATCGTCCAAGGTGAGCTCAAAAGTACTTTTGTTGATCGCATAGGCAAACGGCGCGTCAACCTGAAGCGGCATGCCGATATCAATGCGCTTCCAAAGTATACCTGAAACGAGTCTTTTATCGCTGGGAGTAATCGCTTCTTTTTCAATGATGGAAGCCATGGTAATTACTTCTCGGGGAGTCTTCCCTGATGCTTCCAATGTGTCACGGAGTATTGCCGTTTTTTGAGAAAAGTTGTCTTTCATGTCGCGTATGATATTGGCCGGTTTAATGTTCGGCAGGAAAAAATAGGTATCGGGGAATAGGTACCCTTCCTCATCTTTCGCCAATCTGATAAATTCCGCCTCATTAAATGACGGCAGTGATCCACTGAGCTTCCTTGCAATATCAGTAACGGTAAACCCCTCCGGAATGGTAACGCGCACAGGATCAAGTCCGAATTCTCCGCGGGTAACATGTGTCGCCATTTGCCATGAATCAAAAGGGATCTCAAAAAAGTAATCGCCGGAAAGCGAGCCCCTGTCCCCGGCAAGTATAATAACAAAAGACTTGAACAAAAATGGTGAGCGTATCACTCCTTTTTCCACGAACAATTTTGCAATTTCATCCAGTGTCTCCCCTTTTTCAATGGAGATAAGACCGCCTACGGGAAAGTTCCGAGGTGGCGTAAAAAGCGCGTGATACGAGATCACGAACAGTACGAACAGGGATATTGCCGCCGTGGAGACCACGCGAACGTGCCTCGGGTGATCGCTTTTGAAATACGCGTCAATTGCCTTCCGTATCTCCGTTTGTAATTTTTCTTTATATGTTCTTATCCTCATAAAAAATCAAAAAGTCGCGTTTGTGGAACACTTCTGCCGATCATCCTACCGGAAGATTTGCGGGAGGTTCTACTTTTTTGGATTCAATACGTTCAAATGTTGGGGTTTCCGCTACGCTGCCCGGGAAATGGAAAATGGTGGCAAGCTCCTCGGAGTTGAGCACAAAGGACTTTCTCTTATACGGAGGATGAAAGTAACTGCGGCGCACATATGCATTGAATAGTGTCGCCTTTTTTTCGCTCAAGCGCATACCCCGAAAATCTTCCCACGGAAAGTCAAACCCCGTTACGTTTGACGGTTTGAACCCATTGAGTTCATTTGAGTTGTATTGCTTGAACGCCCCGAGCATGCCGGGAATGTTGGTAGCATCAAAGGTGTCTCCTTTTGCCAGATAGATTCCCCTGATACCGCAATCAAATCCGGGCTTTGCTATACTGCGTTCTATGGCGGCAATTTCTTCCTGCTGGCCTTTCGTAAGTGTCCGATCAAATGCAAACGTCTGTCCGGGTTTCGGTTCTTGTTTGCTGTACTCTTTGCGAAGTTTCTCTACGAGTTCCTCCCCGTCTTTTTTCCAATCCGCCGCTTTGCCAAATAACCCGCCTGCCTTCTTGTTATCCTTCTTGGTGGCGCGCACCAAAATTTGTATCCACATCTGATTTCCTTTGCCGATAGAACCGAGCATTTCCAGCATGGGGGTCATCGGATCTATTTTGAATTCCTCTTTGGGGTCTTTATCAAGTCCATAATCAACGTAGGTTTTGATTGGATATGGATCTTCTTTTGTAAGCGCAAATTCAAGTCCCCACAACGACCAGAGGGACTCCTCTTGTCCGTACGGCACGTGTGATGTGTAATCCGCAACTTCAAAGATCTCTATGGTGGGATATTGGGCGTATATATTATTTTGCACGACACTTCTGAAAAAAGGCCGCGTCAGCAAGAAAAAACGCACTTTCCCTTCAATGGAAACCAATTCCAGAGAGAACCACACTCTGCTCTTCCCGAGAATATATTTGGCATACCAATTACTCTCTCCACTGGTCTGATGAAGCGCGGAGAGCACCACCTCCATGGCAAGCGGCGACTTGAAAGTATCCCGGGGAATCTTTATCTCAAGTACTACCCATTTTTGTTGGGCAAGATGATTTGCGCGAACATAATATACCCATGTCCGCGCCGCGATTACGCCGAGTACGAGTGGTACCCAAATGGGTGCCGTGTCATAAGAAGCGAGAACCACGCTTCCTAATGCACGAGAGAAGAAATCTATGATCAATTCCATACTATATGTCTTATCATACACGAAAGATCACATTTTCGGAACTCAAAATCGCCACAGACAAAGAGTATATGGCGACGGAAAGGAAACTTACACCAATGTATAAGATCCGTCCTTGTTCTTTTTGAAATACTTAACGTCTTGAAGATTAACAACAATGGTATTCGGCTTTACGTAGCGTTCTTTGAGTACCTTATCTACGATATCCTGTTTGGGGAGCGGGCCGTTCTTTTTGAGAATGTCGGCAATGACATCGCGAACGATACCGCTGGAATATCCCCATGAAGAAAGGGCGTACAAACCTCGCCCTACAAGTACAAAACGAGGGTCCTTGATAAGTTCATTGTGACAGGTTGCCACGTGAGCTTTTTTCCCAAAGGATTTTTCAATTTCTTTTGCCACCTCGGTAAAATGCATTGGGTTGCCATGGCGCCTGATAACCAGAAAGGCGTAATCACGCATACCGCGCGCTTTGATGTTTGGCGACTCCGCAATACCCCATTCCCCCAGTGGATTTTTCTGCACCTTTTTAGAAATGGAAAGCCATCGCTTTGCGATTTCTTCGTTCTTATATTCTTCGGAGACATCTTTCAGGTATCCCAAAAATCGTGAAATTATTTCGCTTTCGGAGATGAGATCTTCATCTGAGAGACCCTCATGCAGACGTTGTAATGATTGATGCACCTTTTGCGCCACAGTGTTGTCCACAACCCATCGGTGCTTGAATTGCTCATCCTCTTTTTGGCGCTGGAAGGTATCCCCCAAAACAAGAAAAAGGTGTACGTGGTTTTGCGTGTTCGGGTCTTTGGTGACATGAGACAACAGATCATCCTCGGCAACCACCCCACCGAGTGAAATAACAACATTCTTCAATTCTTCAAATGCGGGAGTTTCTTTTTGATACGTGTCGGATTTCCGGATCGTATTGAGCGCGAAATTTTCAATTTGTCGCACCCGTTCACGGGTAATACCGTAGGTTTGCCCGATCGCTTCAAGTGTGGATCTTTCTCCATCAGAAAGGCCGTAACGCTGAACTAATATATCCCTGGTTCTCTCCGGCAATACGGAAAGGAGTCTGTTGGAAACCTGCTTTGGTTTGAATGTGATTACCGTCATAATAGTGGTTGTCGCAATGCTCTCAATGGAATTGTCTAATACAATATACTATATTTAGCATGATGTCAAATCGGAGTCAACCGAGCACCACTTTTACTAAGTCCTCCATTGGGTATCTGCAGAAATAATAATTACATTATTTGTTTCAAGAGTAAAGGTGGTGCTCGGTCAAGTCTTGGCACCCGATCCGCCTCTTTTTCAGACCACAATGCTCACTAATTTATTTTTTACATAGATAAATTTCTTGATCTCTTTGCCTTCGGTCCATTTGCGGACACTTTCAAGAGAAGTCGCGCGTACTTTTACCTGCTCTTCGTCCAGGTCAGCGGATATCTCAAATGTGTCGCGCACTTTCCCGTTTATTTGAACGGCAATAACAAACGTTTCGTCTCTTATCTTCTTCTTGTCGTATGTTGGCCATTCTTCCAAATGAATTGATCCGGTATGCTCGAGCATTTCCCATAATTCCTCCGTAATGTGTGGCGCGAAAGGGGCGAGGAGCTTCAGTAAGATTTTGAAATTTTCCCTATCGATCGTTCCCTGTTTTTCAAAAGTATTTACACAAATCATCATCTGCGAGATCGCCGTGTTGAACCCGAATGTTTCAATGTCGTCTGACACTTTTTTTATCGTTTTGTGCAGTGTCGCTTCTACCGTACTATCTTCTGTTTTTGACGCTTCCTCTTGCACTTTTAACTGCAATCTCCACACTTTCTCCAAAAATCTTCTTATGCCGATAATGTTATCCGTTTTCCACGGTTTTGCATCTTCAAGCGATCCCATAAACATTTCATACATACGGACTGAATCCGCGCCGAAAGTTTCTACGACGTCATCCGGATTTACCACATTGCCAAAACTTTTACTCATTTTTCTTCCATCAGTGGCAAGTATCATTCCTTGGTGTCGGAGGGTTGCGAAAGGTTCTGTGAATGATATATATCCGAGTTTATGAAGTACTTTTGTAAAAAAACGCGCATAGAGCAAGTGAAGTACCGTGTGCTCGGCACCGCCTACGTACATATCAACAGGAAGAAAGCGTTTCAGCGCTTCCTTTGAAGCAAAAGCATTACTGTTGTGCGGGTCGGCGAAGCGGAAATAATACCAGCTGGAACATACGAACGTGTCTAAGGTGTCCACTTCGGGTGTCCATCCTTTTCCGAATATTTTTTCCGTGCGGTCTTTGAGTTCTTTGGATTGCGAGAGTGGCGATACGCCCGTCGGTTTAAATTCCACATCTGTAGGCAACTGCCACGGCAGGTGTTCCTCGGGAATTCCATGCGGTGTACCCTGTGGGTCATAGACGACAGGAATAGGTGCTCCCCAATACCTTTGTCGTGAAATGAGCCAGTCGCGAAGTTTGTATGTCGTTTTCATTTTCCCGCCCACAAATTCCGTGATTGCCTTTTTTGCATCAACACTGCCCACTCCGTTGAACGTCCCCGAATTAATCAGAGTTCCGCTCCCCATATACGCCCCCTTACTTAGGTCACCACCTTGAATTACTTCTTTAACGGTAATGTTAAATTTTTTCGCGAATTCAAAATCGCGCTCATCGTGCGCAGGCACGGCCATGATCGCCCCAGTGCCATAGTGCGCCAGTACGTAGTCGGCGATAAAAATAGGGACTTCCTCGCTATTCGCCGGATTGATCGCTTTGATTCCTTTTAAGGGAACTCCCGTTTTCCCCGCCTTGCCGGTAGGCAGGTCTTTCCCCTCCGCCATGCGCTCAAGCTCGGTTTTTTTCTTCACATCCTCAATATATTTTTCCACTTCTTCCCAATTTGTGATTTGTTCTTTGAAATGTGTTATTTCCTCGTGCTCCGGCGCAAGCACGAGGTATGTTGCGCCAAAAAGCGTGTCAGCGCGCGTAGTGAATACTTGTATCGTATGCTTCGTATCTTTAATTTTGAATCCGATCTCCGATCCTTCCGACTTCCCTATCCAATTTCTCTGATTGATTATCGTTGATTGCGGCCAATTCACCGTATCAAGACCGTTTATCAAATCTTCCGTGAAATCGGTGATCTTAAAAAACCACTGCTCCAGATCTTTTTGGATCACTTGATTTTTACAACGCTCGCACAGACCGTTCTCTACCTGTTCGTTTGCCAGAACCGTTTTGCACGAATCACACCAATTCACGTGCGCTCGTGCTTTGTATGCGAGGTTATTTTTATATAAAAGCAGGAAAAACCACTGTGTCCATTTATAATATTCCGGCGTGTGCGTTCCTATTTCTCGCGTCCAATCATATGAAAGACCGAGTGATTTTATTTGCTTGCGAAAGTTGTTAATCGCCGTATCGGTCGTTTCGCGCGGATGGGTACCGGTTTTAATAGCATAGTTTTCCGCAGGCAATCCGAATGCATCCCACCCCATTGGTTGCAACACATCAAAACCCCCCATCCTTTTATATCGGCTATATATGTCCGTCGCCGTATATCCTAGAACGTGCCCTACATGCAAACCATCTCCCGAAGGATAGGGAAACATGCCCAGCACGTATTGTTTCGGTTTACGAGAATCTTCACCGGCGTGATATAAACCGCCCTCCTCCCATTTCTTTTGCCATTTTTTTTCTATCTTTTTGTGGTCGTAAGACTTCATCTCTTTACTATAACAAACAAAAAGCCCTCGTTAAAGGGCTTTTTGTTTGTCCCGTGGAAAGCAGTTTTCTCGCAAAATCACCTGCTCGCCGGAATATTTTTTTCCGTCACGCTCCGCGGAGGATACAGCTCCGGATCAATAGTACGGTCAAAACATACTCTCCCCACTCCATGTTGCCAATTTTCATTGAGCCCGTTTTTATACGGATACGCCTGCGGGGTAGTGTATTCTTGTAAGCTTACGCCTGTCGGTGTTTCTCTGGTGAATGTTGCGCACAATTGGAATGAGAGTTCCCCTGTCAGCACGTATTCGTAGGAAGCGTCAGTTGCCGGATCCATAGGAAGGACAAAGCCGCTTATCGGATCCTTGAGATCGTCAAGTGTTACCGGCAATTTTTCTTTGCTTTGCCAATAATAAACAACTTGATATTGAATGCTTTGAAGGTCAGTCACGCGATCCGCGTCAAAGCGCTTTTCTCTCTGTGTGTAAGGCGACCCCATCACTAAAAATCCGATTGCAATCGCAAGAATAGCGAAAGCACCGGCGCCATATGCGGAGAGTCTTCGTATTTTCGCTCCCTCGCCTTGATCGTGTTTAATGTCGTAGAGATAGTAGCCGAATACCGCCACAAGGACAACAACGATAGAAAGGACTTTCAGAGCAAACGCAATGGTGATTTCTTCCCCCGCGAAGAATTTTTGTAGAAGCACGATAAGATCAACTGCGATAACTACTCCCGCGAGAAAAAGCGTGAGATAGATAAGCCACTTGCGCACCGAAAGCTCGCGTTTTTCAGGGGAAGATCTCTCTACACCGGAAATGACACGCATAAAAAGAACGTATAGCGGGAACGCGACGATAAGCATCGACATCGCCAAGGAGACGCCGCTCGCGTAAGGGTCCGTGTATCCAAACGGCTGAGGATAGAGCTGGTTAATAATCTCAAACAGGAGCGTAAGAACGCTTATGATGCTTATATACAGCGCCACAATCGCGCCCAAATGAAGAAAGAAGTCCTTCGGTGTCGTTCTAGGTTTTTGCGTAATTGCTGGTTCCATAGATAAAGAGGTACTTATAGTTAATGGTTACAGTATATAACTCCCTAAAGAAGATTCAAGGGTGACTATTGACAAATCCATTTATATTTGTCATTCTATAATTAGATTAATTATCATTCCTTGAAAGGAGGTTGGGCGAATGAGAAACTTTGTGGCGGTTTTTGTCTGTGGAATTGTTCTCCTCTCGACCGGTTGTAAGGAGATCAAGCGAGAATTTTCGGACACTTTACACGAAGATGCGGTGATCATCGAGACGGTCTACACTCCATCTCGACACAACGCCGAACTCGGTCTCACTCTCATTAAGACTGGGCCGGGGCCGATAGGTATGGACTTCGGCGGTAACTTTGGTATCGTACTCGGTGGCGGTCTTCAGATCAGTAGCGTAACGGTGCCCGAAAAATTCGCAATTGTTTTTAAGTGCCAGCACGGTCAATTCATCATCACCCGGAAGGAAACCTACGAAAAACTTAAGAACCACAAGGGCAAGACGGTGGATGTGGCTTATCGCGAGGTCTACCGAACAACGTACGACACAAAGGACGGTGAAAAACAAGTCATTGAACGTGTATTAGTAGATTACAACTTTCTCACCGCCACGCTCAAGTAATGATTGACATACATTACATAATGATGTATGCTTTAAGTGGTAGTTCTCTATAGCGAAGATAACACTAAAAAGGAGAAGGCGGCCATGAAGTATCGTTTTCGTTTGGGATGGAAGGTTTTTTGCCAAACTGTGTCTTGCAAAAAGTGGCGGACACGTAACGAAGATCCGATGAGGGAAATGTACAACTATCGATAATTACGCTCCTGCTTTATCCAAATCCCCGTGTGAAGACACGGGGATTTTTCTTTGCACACACCCCATTGGACGTCGGACGTCCAATGGGGGTTCAATGGTGCTAGATCTTGAATTCCACCACGTCTCCGTCTTTCACTACGTATTCTTTTCCTTCGGTGCGAAGTAGTCCTTGCTCGCGGGCTTTCCCCATTGACCCGGCAGAAAGAAGATCTTGCCAATTGATCACTTCGGCGCGGATAAATTTATCGCGAAAATCGGTGTGTATCGCCATACCCGCCACTGGCGCCGCGGAGTCTTTTTTGATGGTCCAGCCTCTCGTCTCATCTTCCCCGGTCGTAAAATAGGTGATCAGTCCGAGCAACTCATAGCTTCCGCGTATGAGCATATCAATGCCGTCACTGCCTTCCTCTGCGCCAAGTTCTTTTCTGAACACCGCGCGATCTTCTCCTTCAATACCCGAGAGCTCATGTTCAATGCCGGCATCAACCACCACGTACTGAGCGCCAATTTCCTTAAAAAGCGCTAAAAGTTTTTGATATCGTTCATCATTCGTCTCATCCAAATTTTTTCCTCCGGACTTTTTGTTCAAAATATAAAGGATCGGTTTCATGGTGAGAAGATGCATACTCTGAATAGCCTCCTTCTCTTTTTCCCCCAAAGAAACCGAATTGGCAAGCTTCCCTTCCTCCAGCGTTTTTTCAACTTTTTTGAGCACCTCTTTCTCCAGAGCAGCCGCTTTATCGCCGCGCTTTACGTCTCGTTCAATATTACCAAGACGCTTCCCGAGTGTTTGCATATCGGCGAGAATAAGCTCAAGATTGATGATCTCTATGTCACGAGACGGGTCTATTTCTCCCTCCACGTGCGTCACATTGGAATCTTCAAAGATACGCACCACTTCGGCGATCGCGTCCACTTCTCTGATGTTTGAAAGGAATTGGTTGCCAAGTCCTTCGCCTTCCGCGGCCCCTTTCACAAGCCCAGCGATATCCACAAACTCAATCGCCGCGGGGATTGTTTTCGCCGACTTTGAAAATTCCGAAAGTTTAGCCAATCGCTCATCCGGCACAGCGACAACACCGACCGACGGATCAATGGTGCAAAACGGATAATTCTCCGCGGGAACCGCTTTTTGGGTAAGCGCGTTGAAGAGGGTTGATTTCCCGACATTCGGTAATCCTACAATTCCAATAGAAAGCGACATGAGGCAAAATATACTATAAAAGAGCAGATCCCGCCAGAGGTGGGATGTACTTAATTGTTATCCTGTCAATAATCATAAACCTACTTAATAAAACTTAGTAACATATTGTATATTTCGTTTCTGAATTGGATACTTTCGGATGCATTTCCCCACAGATCATGGGGGGCATCTTTTAATGAAAGGGTTTTAAAATCCTTGTCTTCTCCCTTGATCGTTCTATACCTTTCAATAATTTGCTCCGGTATCACTTCGTCATTCTCTGATTCTATAAGCAAAGTTGGTTTATCATATTCCCTCAACCAGTCAAATGAGAGTGAGTCTTCCCGGTTGCTTCCCCTTTTTATTTCTTCCGTAAACTGTTCTCCAAAGGGTATACCATGAGCTTTCAAAGGGTAAGCGGCTGGTGCGTGGAGAATCAACTTTTTAAATATGCCTGGTCTCTTTGCAGTCAAACCAAGAGCTATGTAACCACCCATACTTACTCCGTAGAGTATGTAGTGTTCAGCGCAGATATGATTTTTCATCCAATCTGCCACGAAAGCTCCTTCCTCAACCCTTGACTCAAGGGAACTTCTTTTAAGCAAATCACCAGAACCATTCACTCCTGAGTAATCAAAACTCACAGAGCTAATGCCGAGAGACTTTAAGTTCTCCTGCCATTCGTAGTAACGCTCTTTGCCTAACTTAGTGACACCGCCTGAAAGAAATAATATACACAGTTTAAATTGACCAGAATTCACTATATGTATATTGAGTGTTTTTGACCCGCATTTGATACGATCTTCCATTTTTGTTAAAAAGACGACATAATATTTTACTTATTTTTAAGGTCTACAAGATAAGATGATAAAAAGGTCTCAATAGCACTAACTGTATCGTCTTTGAGTTTGGCATTACTTTCCGCAACCCAGCGGGCAAAATTATACAATTCTTGGTTATCTACTTTAAGCCACTTTTTATTTTGAAATAAAAAATAAAATAATGTTGTCATGGCGATACGTTTATTGCCATTCTGAAATGGGTGATTTTTTACCATGAGATAAAAAAGGATGGAAGCTTTCTTCAAAAGTCCGGGGTATAATTGTTTACCGCCAAAAGATTGAAATGGAGTTTCAATACATCTTTCTAATGAGTTCGTGTATCGCGTGCTAAAATCAGGAATTGGTTCTGACCATGTCATTGTTTCTTTTGCCAAACTATGAGCAACATACTCAATATCAATGATTGTAAGTCTTTTAAATTTCATATTCATTCTTTACCGAGAAGGCGTAGTGTTTCTCCGTACTCTTTCACAACTTTTTCTACTGCCTTTTTTATCTCCTCTTTTTTTTCATCAGTTAAAACAGGAGAACTTACATCACTAACCAATTCACTAACGTGTTCCATGGAAATAGCATAAGAACGACCAATCTTTTCAGCGGGAATTTGGCCTTTTTTGATTTTCTTAAAAACAGCAACACGACTAATACCTAGCATTTCCGCAAGCTCTGCAACAGAGATATATATTGCTTTTTTACCTGTATTTTCCATGAATTTGCTTGTTAACCTAAGTAAATAATAAGGTTAACAATTGTTAACTGATAAGTCAAGAGGGTTAACAACATACACCACAAAAGAGCAAATCCCGGCACGGGGGGCTCTATTTACATAGAGTGTCTTTGTTATTGTGCTTTTTTACCGAACTCGTATGTCTTTTTCTTGAGGGCATCCCGTTTCTTGTCGCTCATATTTTTCACAGGACCGATCTCTGTGAGTCGCACCGAGAAACCGGCAAATTTCAAAATATTTCTCTCAATCTCATTGCTGTTGTCTCCATAAAGAATCCACATCAAAAATGGATTTCTGTTCATGGTGATAAAGACACGCGCGCTTCTGCCTTTCAGGAGCCTATCCCACCCCCACGAATTCTTGTGGAACTTGAAAGCAAAGCCCGGAAGAAACATCCGATCAAACATGCCTTTGAGTATCGCAGGCATGGTACCCCACCAATTGGGATAAAAAAGAGCAACGTGATCAGCCCACTTCATCTCTTCTTGTACGCGTATGAGGTCAGGCTCAAGCTCCTGGATCTCTTTGTATCCTTTGTGTAATAGTGGATCAAATTTGAGATCACCAATATTTATTCTTTTGACTTCGTGACCTGCATCCTTCGCGCCCTGTTCATAGCTGTCCGCAAGGAAACCCGAAAGTGTCTCGCTGTCCTCTTGTCCTAAAAATACCAACACCTTCTTTTTTTCCATACCTTTCTTCTGTTACTTATTCTAGTTAATGACTTATCTTAAACTCATACAGGAAAAAGAGCAAGATAGAAAGTGAAGAAAGTACGAGGACGCCAAAGAGTACCAGGAGAGACTTGTGCACGCGCTCTTCGGTCGGATGTTTTACGATAAATCCGTGCACAAAAGCGACTGCCAAGAAGATTAGAACCGACAAGACGCCTTTCCCAACCCAATGATGGTAAAACGTCCCTGCGAGCCAATCTTTAAACGGTTTATATAATTCCCCGCCGATCGTTGCCCCGGCAATAAATGCGCTCGCAACAATAGCTCCGGCGATAAATGAATTGACGATTTTTAATTTTTTGTCCATATGTATTAGATTATCTCACTGCGCCTGATATCAGCATTCCCCCAAGCGTAATGGCGATACCCGCGATAACAATGAATCCTACAACGTACGCAAGCGCTTTTCTGATCCCTTGATTGAGAAGTGCGGTCTCTTTCAAAAGTGCCAACGAGAGGAAAACAAGCGTCGCAAGGATCGGCAAAAACAAGAAGATATGTTCTTTTGCTTCCATCACCACAAGGTGCGCCCACGGATATTCACCCGCCTTGATAATGGGCTTCACCGCTCCTCCATAATACTCCACGTAATAATATCCGCCCGTGAGCCACGAAGCGATGAAAGAAAGAAAGCCAAGCAGGGATGCCCAGAACAAAAAGGCAAGTTTCGGAACTTTTTTTAAAAGCCCCATCCACACAGCGTAGAACGCCCCGATACCGATGAGGCCTAAAATGATGTGCGCGACAAGCATGTATCCAAGAAATGTGCTCATATTTAAAATTTAATACCCAGAGATCTTCTGATAATGCTCAAGGCAACGGCGACGACCGCGACAGAAACGACGTACCACCCCATTATCTCAAGATATGAAATCGGCATGATTGCTGAACGTAGGGGGAGAATGAGCATTGCCGCGTACCATGAGGCAAAAGAAAGCGCGCTGCCGAGCCAAAGCGGAATATGCCGTGCTTGCAAAAGGATGGCGTTAATAAGGATCACTACCACAATACTCAGTTTCGACCACAAAAGCGGACTATACAAGCGTTCTTCCAGACCGGTGAAACGATACAAAATAAGAAATCCGAAACCGGAAAGTATCAAAAGGAAGAGCCCCACCCGCACGACGCGGTAAGTTACTTGCATGAAACTGCTTTCAACGGGATCAATTTCCCCGTCTCGCACCGCTTTGAGAAGAAAAATTTCCGCAAATGTCGCCCCGCCGACACCAAGAGCGGCGCCAATGAGGTGAACAACTATTAAAAAAGTGTGCCACTCCATGATTAAATGCTATCACATTATGTTGCGCAGTTCCTCTTGGTGGTTGTGTATAACCTCCATCGTCGCGGACATCTGGTCCTTCCCTTCCTTCATCTTTGCCTGTATCTCCAGACCGATGCTTTGAAACAGATCGGGGTTCTCTTCGACTGCTTTCAGTATCTTCTCCTGCTGGTCTTCCGGCACATTTTTAAGCTGGGACTTCATCATTTTTTTCATTAAAAATTTCTTCAGCATATTCCCAATATTATAAAGGGCATTAAACCGCAAGGCAAGCCCCGTAGTGAAAAATGGCATAGCACCTTTCGGTGCCGCTAAAGCTCCAAGCTCATGTTGTTAAGGGTAGCACTTGGCAACAAAAGTGAGCAAAAAAAAGACGGTCCTTTTGAAGGACCGTCTTCGGTTTTGACTTCCGCGTTCACTTACCGGCTAACGATTACTTTCACAATGGAATCTCACCACCACACGGTTTGGCAAATGCCGCCGATTCTTTTTTGTTATGATTACCTGCCGCGACACATGCCCAGATGATGCAGATCGGCCAAGTAATGAACAGTCCGAAACCGAGTGTAAAGATGCCGACCACGATGGAAATTACCAGCATGATGAGGGCACCCGACACCGTTGAGTAAAACATACCCAGGGGACCGAAGAAAAAGGAGAGCAGAAATGCCACCATGACATTCTTACTTGACCCCTGCATAACAACAACCTTTTGTACGTTACCATTAGGATTGTTCATCGTTATGAATCTCCGTGTAGTTTTGGTTGAAGGAACATTCACTTTTGGCCGCATGGCAAAAGATGAAATCGGCCCAGAGAAGGTCGATGCATGCATAAT
Organism: Patescibacteria group bacterium; assembly: GCA_038063375.1. Lineage (NCBI taxonomy): Bacteria > Patescibacteria group bacterium. The sequence continues at coordinate 24,582 of JBBTVG010000003.1, read as the reverse complement.
ACACTATCTTTATATTAATGTCAAGTGTTGGTCGGGTGAATATTGACAGACGGCATATCCATAGGTATCATTTTATTTAGGAAACACACAGGGAGATTACCATGCTCCAGGCGCAAAAACATCATATTGTGTTGCGATTGGTATCAACCAACCCGGAAGATACCCCATCAATAGTCGATCAGTCAGTCTTTATAAAAAGATGTGTTTGTGCCATCCACTCGCCTGCACATAATTGTGTTTGCCACCTGATCGGCAAATGGCTCCGGGTGATCGACACACGCAGATCTTCTGACGGTACGATGAACTATCGGATTGTAACCAAAACAAAGCTCTTTTATGTACAACGAGAAGAATTTTGGACCCATCGTCAGTACAACACCTTATGGGAATGGGGGCGTTACAACAGAGGATGTGTGCAAAAAATTCTGGAAAAATTCTTTCAACGCGCGTCAGTTCCTCCCTCTTTGTGATACATATATTGTGAAAGCCGAGCTTCTCGCTCGGCTTTTTGTTTTGCCAAGGGTTACCCTGCAGTCTTTGTTAACGCTAACGCGAAGAGGTCGCGATGACGTCCTTTGCCGCTTCCCAAAAGCGAGGATCGTCAAATTCTTCTTTCATTATATACCACCATTCAACACCCCATAAATAGACATCGGGAAATCCCACTTCGCGCGCATACTCTATGTTGTCAAGAAACTGCGGAAGATTCATTGATGGCGAGTTTCCGTCAAGACTTTTTGAAACGCCTTGATAAAATTCCGGATTCCACGGCTCTGCCTGTAATTCCACGTTGATAATCCGCTTGTTGTTACCGAAAAACAAATGAACAATGTTCGCCTTCAGCCAGAAAAATTTTGGGGGCAAATGATAATCAATGAACCCAAGGTATGGACTGAACAGATCGCTCCACACGATGCGATACATGGTCGTTCCAAATACATCTCCCCTTTTAGCGGCAGGAACCCACGTAGAAAGCTCCCCGCTGTCAGTCACTAAAATAGGGCGTTCCGGATCAAGAAAACGCACAATTTTAATTTCTTCATCAAGTTGATCGCCATCCGGTGCGGGACAGTCCCCGAAAAACGGCAGGAACGGCTCGTTCTCCACCTGCCACATAACAACGCTCTTCCTCTGCTTATACCTTTCAACAACAGCAACAATCACGTCTTTGACTTCTTCTTTTTGCTCTGCGAGCGGCAAGCTTTTTGCCCAAAGCGGAATATGGCATTCCGGCCACCGCGGCACCCGCATGCCTACGACAAGCGTAAGCTCCACTCCTCGTTTTTCCGCTTCATCAACAAGAAAATCATATATTTCAAAATTAAATTCCTCTTCGTTTTTCTCAATATCATTCCAGTAAAACGGCAAGCGTATCATCGGCGGTTTCAATTCATCGAGTATGGCAATATATGCTTTACGCCAATCAATCTCCAGATATTGCCCAAATTGATGAGAAAACGTTACACCCCAACGTTCTACGCCGGTCGCGCTCGCGGGCCTTTTCAACGAAAATGCTAGTACGGCGACAACAAGTATGAGCACGAGCACCGAAATGATTGTGAGTCGTTTAAAACGCATTATTGATAATAGTTAACGGGTGATAACGTCCCCCATAGATCAGTCAATGATAGTCCGGACAATAATAGTATTCCCAAGAAAATAAGGGTGATGGCGGTGGTCTTTTGCAGTAAAATCAAAAAGGTTGTCTCTTCTTGCAGTATGGAAGGGCGGAATCTTGAGATAATAAACACAAGCACCAAGAGAAATATATACTTCACCCCCTCAAGAGCGTTCACTAGCGTAACGTTTCCGATGGCAATCGCGTAATTAAGCATCAAAAATGCAAATCCGGCCAGCGTCTTGTTTGCGACAAACAATCCGCCCATTTTTGCGCCCACTTTTTTTGTTGTATTAAAAATAAGTTTTCTGTTGCTTGGTATCAAGAGCAACAGAAATGCGGCGAGGAAACTTCCGATGCGTGTCCATATAAATCCGGAAATGAATTCTTGATTATCAAAGACAAATCGCGCGGAAATAAAAAAGAGCGCGAAAAAGAGCGCCGCGAGAATCGCGAGTTCCGTACTGCGCGCGCATTCGTGTTTGTTCAGTTGAAAAATACTGCACGTGCGGTTGCGGCGTGCGGAAATAACCACTGTCCCTAAGACGAGAAGAGCGAGCGCGTAATACTCATTTCCCCTGAGACTATCCCCAAATACGACCGCGGACAAAATAAGAATAAAAATTGGCGTAACGCCGCCAACAATGGAAACCATACGCGACGCTTCATCCGCCTTCAGAGCGGCAAAGAACGAAATAAGAGCCAAAAGAAACACGATACCGACAAAAAGCGCCGCGCCGAATTGCACCCATCCGGGCCACATGAAGCCGAATGGCGTAAGGATTATCGTAAAGATGCTGAACACGCCAACATAAAATGCGTACACCACGGGATGCGGAATGGATCGTCCCAACAAATACTTATCAACAACGGAATTGAGAGCCGTGAGAAAGTACGCGACAATGGCAATATATACCCAACTGATCATATTATTCTTTTTGGATAAGAGAATTTGATCTGCAAATCTCCGCGTAGGCTCGGACGCTTGGGCGAATCTTGCGTTCCAGCGTCTGGTAATCAATTTCCACCAATCCAAACCTGGGCCAAAATCCCTTATCCCATTCAAAATTATCCAGAAGCGACCAGTATAAAAATCCTCTTACGTCCACACCACTTTTATTGGCGCGATACACTTGTTCAACGAGCGCCTTGATGAACCATTCTCGACGGGAATCATCCGCATCCGCCAATCCGCTTTCCATGACATACACGGGCACATGATATTTTTTGAGCCCCATCAAAGTATAATAGAGCGCTTCCGGATACAGCTCCCATCCCATATCAGAAAGCTTCATGTTTTCGTTCTTGTTGAAGCCGTAGTCTATTCGGTTGTGAAGATAATTATTGAGACCGACGAAATCTTGATAGCGCGAAATTTTGTTTAAAAAATAATCATTCCACCACCAGTCAACCGCCTTTTTCAACATTCTATTGATAAACGTATTTTGGTGCGCTTCAAAATAAATATTATGAGTCGCGACTCCCACCTGCGCCAAGGGCGCTATTGCCTTAATCGCTTGATATGCTTTTTTGTGCGCGCCGATAATTTTGTGGATGACCCAGAAATAGAGAAATACATTTTTTTTTCCCGGAGGCCATTCCCCTGTGGTATATCCATGGAGCGCGTATATTTGCGACTCATTGATGGTGATCCAAAAACGCACATCGTCTTTGAAGAGAGACGCGAGCTTTGCCGCATAACGCTCAAAATACATGGTCGCCCCGGGTGCTTCCCATCCTCCTTTCTCCGCAAGCCATAGTGGCAGAGGCCAGTGCCAGATCGTTACGAACGGCTCCAAGCCACGCTTTTTGAGCGCTTGGATCACCTGCCGGTAATGTTCAATTTCTTTTGTATCAAACTTTCCCTCTTCCGGTTCAATACGCGACCATTCAATGGAAAACCGATGAGCATTGTGCCCAAGCGACTTCGCGATATCAAAATCTTCCTCGTACCGATTGTAGTGATCCGCCGCTTTCCCTGAAATATAGTTCGCCGGGTCAAACATCTCGGGAAATCGCTCCTGTTGCCATGGCTCCCAGTGTTTTTTCGCCTCCTCTGCAAAACGCTCCGCGTGTTCCTTCTCCCATTCCGACCAATCATTGGTGTTCCCTCCTTCCACTTGGTGCGCGGAAGTTGCCGCGCCCCAGAGAAATCCTTTCGGAAATTGTAATGCCTTTTTTTCCATTATTAAAAATTATACCATAAAAACTTTTGTCCTACTGTTCTCTTAGGGCTTCCGTTCTGCATATTCGCAACTCCTCTGTTTCTCTCCAACCGCACGCACCGCTCTTTTGCCTCTCACACACCGCACTCCGATAGCAGGCATACTCGGGTTTGTATTCGCACGTGGTCATGATGTTGCCCGCTTGTTCCTCTTCAAGACACAACTGACCACTGCATCCGGCAGGCACACAGCCGCTCTTAGATCCGACATCTGCGGTAGGTGTTTCTTTGAGAGGCGCCTCAATCTCTTCAGTGAAATGCTTTCCTTCCGATGTTCTGCATTGGCGCGGATAAGACTCCATGACAGGAAACCCCGCCGCGGCGCATTCTTCAAATGTGTTTATGAGATCCGCGGTATTATTTTTCCTGATTTTTTCCTTTTGCATTTCCACGCTATTTAAAATAGCGCCGGCTATGCCGGCGAGGACAAGGATAAGCAGTAGAAACAAAAATATGATCTTCTCGTTTAACATGAGTCTATTGTACCGCACACAGCACCACAGGTAAACCGAGCACCACTTTTACCCTTGAAACAGGAGGTTTTTTGCGCATGGCATATTATTGTTTCTGTAGATACCTAACGAAGAAGTTAGTAAAAGTGGTGCTCGGTAAACAAAACGCTTTGCCGCCCTCCGTAAAAAACGCTGCTCCGGCATATCAAATATACCTATTGACACCTGAAACGGTGGTGCTAAGCTTGAAATATGCAAGTTCTCAAAAAGGTCGCACCACACGCGCACTTCTTGTTTTCTAAGTTGCTTCGCATCTAAGAAAACAATGTCGTTGTTTACTCGTTTTAATATCTCAAAAAACCATGAAAAATATGAAAAAATACATTCTTTTCTTTGCTCTTATGTTGTCGCTCGGATTCGTATATTCTCAAGCGGTATACGCAACTCCCGGCATCACAGTGGATTTCACGGTCATGCAAGAGCGGCTTGAGAACGGCGTCGTTTCTCGCGAAAGAAGTTCGCGTTTGGAATTAAGGAACATGAACGCGCGCGAGGGAGCGCTCCGCGCAGAAGACGAGGTTATCGTAAAATTCAAAAACGAATCCCGTTTCCAGAGGATACGTCTTTCACCAGGAGAAACACTTGAAACAGCATTGGGCAAATACCGATCAAACTCGGATGTTCTCTATGCCGAACCGAATTATATCGCACACTCATTCATGGTGCCAAACGACCCGTTCTATAAATATCAATGGCACTTGGATAACCCTGTGTACGGAGGCATTGAAGCAGAAGAGGCCTGGAATACTTCAACAGGTTCAGGTGTTACCGTTGCGGTCATTGACACCGGAGTGGCGTATGAAAATTATACCGAGAAGAATCGCCGGAATAAATATTATCGCGCCCCCGACCTCGCTGTCACGCTCTTTGCTCCCGGTTACGACTTTGTGAACAAAGACACTCATCCTAATGACGACGAAGGCCACGGAACGCATGTGACGGGCACTATCGCACAAAGTACCAACAATGGCGTCGGCGTAGCGGGTGTTGCCCACAAAGCGCGCATTATGCCGATCAAGGTACTCAATAAAAATGGAAGCGGCACCTACGCAGACATAGCCCTCGGTGTGCGTTTCGCGGCCGATAATGGCGCGAAAGTCATCAACATGTCGCTTGGCGGTTCCGCAAAAGCTTCCTACCTTGAAGAGGCGCTCGCTTACGCCTATGGAAAAGGGGTGACCATCGTCGCCGCGGCAGGCAACAGCGGGAATGACACCCCCTCCTACCCTGCCGGATATGACGCGTATGTCATTTCAGTTGGAGCGACTCGCTATGATGAAACCCTGGCGCCATACTCAAACTACGGCGCAAGTATTGACATCGTTGCTCCAGGCGGCGATCTCTCGGTTGATCAAAATGGCGACGGCTACGGAGACGGCGTCTTACAGCAAACATTCAGCAGACAAACAAATAATTGGGGATACTATTTCTATAACGGAACATCCATGGCAAGCCCTCATGTGGCGGGAGTCGCCGCACTGCTCATTGCAAACGGCTATGCCACCACACCTGCCGATGTAAGAGCGGCAATTGAAACAACCGCCCAAGACCTAGGCGCTCCCGGAAAAGACAACACGTATGGAAACGGCTTGGTGAATGCTGCGGCGGCGCTCGACTGGAGGCCATAACTGAACCCTATTCCTAGTTAGACCGGTTAAACAAAAACCCCCGCGCGGGGGTTTTTGTTTTCTAAGAACTAATTTCAATATTCTCTTCATTAGTCACATCTTCTTCACGTTGTGCGCCTCTTTGCGACCGTTCGGAATCTCTCGCATCGCGCGGCGCGCGTGCCGGTTCTGGCTCTCCCTCGTTCTCGGTGTTTTGCGAAGTTTCCTCTTGTATCTCGGCGTCCTCTGTCGCGTCTAGAGAACCTTCTTCTCCATCATTTAAATTTAAAGGTGGGGCTTCCCGATAAACAGTAAGAAGTGAGGAAAAATCACTTGGATTATTCGTGTCGTAGCCATCCGGTACGCGCCCGAGCGTGCCACCCGCGCCGGGCGGCACGACTCCGGGATTCCATATATCGGCATTATAATTCGTCCAACTCCCATCAGGCGCACCCCAATTCATCTGGTCAATAATCTCACCGTCCGGACGTTTAAGCACGAGCATGTCCGCGCCGTTACCGAGTCCGTCACCAATGACCCCATCAGAAACAACGATTGTTACCACCCCTGGAGGGATGTCGTGCGTGTCCCATGCCTCCGCAGAGCCTGCAATGATCGCGAATCCATGAGGAGGAATGGGGGCGTCAGCGAGAAGTTCATCACATGACGCGTTGTCGCATATCGTCCAACCGGATATGTTAACCTCCTCATCCGTTTGGTTGTAAAGTTCAACCCATTCGTGATCCGCATGGAACGTGCCGCCGCCCTCTGCGTTATTTCCGCCGGTATTTGCTGTTGCGGTCGCATTATTCGTGACTATCACACTATTGTCGTTCACGACAATAGTGTCTCCTCCCTCTTGATCGCAATGCGCTTCGTTGTCATCTCCGTACGTATCATGAAGCGGATCTCCGCACGCGCAGGTGTTAATATCCGTTTCGTTTTGATTGATGATATTTATGACGGTCACTGTTGAAGAAGCGTCCCCCGTGTGGATGCCTCCGTCTTCTTCGCCCTCTTTTTCAAAATATACCTTATTGATACGCAATCCCGCGGAATAAATGCTCCGCGTTATTTTTTCCGTGTCCTTAAACCCACCCTCTTCATAATTTGGCAGGTTATGCCTCGTCTGCCAGCCGTTAAAGTCGGTGTCAAAGCGGCATATCCGGTTCGCAAAATTTTGACCGGTGGAAAATTCAAAATTCCAGGCTCCAAGAGTCGTCGTTGTCGCCGTAAGCATGTCGCGCAGTAAGCCGTTGTATGGTTCTTCACTGCCAACTATCGCTCTTGTTGAAAGCGCGCCGCAAAAATCCGGATCGCCGCCAAAATTCGTGCTTGACGCGTAATACTGGAACGGATTGCTTCCCGCAAGCGCCGAGACGCCCACATCGTATGCGCTTGATGTACCCTGCTCCATATTAAGCCATACGGAATTGCTCCATGGCGTGAGCGTAAGTGAAAAGTCAATGACACCGCTCGCAAACAAATTTGCCGACGATCTTTCAAGGTCGTTGAACACGGAGACAGTCTTTCCCACGGTTCCAAGCGCCATTCCACTCCCCACAACGATAAGGAACACCGCAATTATTCGTGCGTACGATGGGGCAACGGATGGTCGCGCTGTCGTCAGAGTCGGTTTTTTGAGAACAGGCAGAATCTTGATATCAATGATCTTCCTTCTTTTTCCCCGCGCGGAAATAGGCATTGCACCACGCAAATTAAGAGTATGAGCGTGAGTTTCTTTGATTTTTTTCAGTTGTAATATATGTCGTGCCATACAAATATATTTACTGTTTATGCCCTCTTCCCGTTTTCTCTTGCTTTACCCCTCATCCTTCTTACCTCTCTATATATTTTGTACACTTCGTCAATCGCGACGAGTCCCGCGGGGATGACGATCAAAACCACGAATCCGATGGGCGTTTTCGCCGCCGCGAGTACATATCCCAAAAAGGGAATATCAAAAAGCACTTTTCCGATCACATGTCTCGCCAATACCTCTTGCGTGTCTGTATCCTCGTTCGCGTCGCCCTTCGTCACATACACGGGATTTCCGTTTTGAAATCGTATATCAACGATACGGTGGGTGGTGGGCGCTTTCGTTTTTGATACGGGACCGAAAGTGATCACGTCTCCCACACTATATTGAGACACGGGCTTCACCACGACAATGCCTCCGGTATTGATCGCCGGCTCCATAGAACCGGATTGAACAATGAGTATCTTGAAGTTGCCCGCGATAGGAAAGACTGAAGCGATTAAAAGTGCCGTGATAATCACCACCATTGCTCCGAATAGGTACGATACAATTTTTGTTACCATATATGAAGAGCGCGACATTGTTTTCTTAGGCGCGAAGCGACTTAGAAAACAAGAAGTGCCCGTGTGGTGCGACTATTCATGCCTCAATCTAGAACCCCACTCATAAGAATGTGGAGTTGGGCGAGAGGCATTATATCCGCGGCGAAATTTACAGAGGCGGATTATCGTCGTTCGTGATGGTGCAGGTAATGGCTTCGCCTTCAGCAAGAGTGATTGAACCTCCAAGCACTGCCGGACATGATTGCCCATAGTTAGACACGCCTAACATTGAGATAAATGTGTATCCTGATTGCTGTGTTTCATTAATGGTATGAGCTATATTCGCGAGGGTTGAAGTTGCTGTGTTGTTCTGCACCAAGCTACCGTCAACAAGGAGTGGAAACTGAACCGGTTGTTTGATTCCGCCGTTATTGTTAATTACGCTCTTAATAAGAGTAATATTTCCCGGAAGGTCGTTGTTCGTGATCGTGCAGGTTTTGGCATCGCCCGGATTAAGGGTGATTTGACCTGAAGCATCACAATCGCCGCTAAACGAAGCGACATAACCAGAGATACCTGTCTCCGTGATTATGTAATTATCCGCCGCAAACGTTGTCGTTGCGCCACTCGTCACATTGGTTACCACCGTCCCCACAACTTGAAGCTGGAAATCGGCAATAACGTTGTTTCCGCCGTTATCGTTTGTAATTATCTTAACGACGGTGAGCTCGGCCGTGCGGGTTTCCTGCCCACTGCAGAGGAAATTAGGATTATTCCTGGCCTGAATTGCTCTGAAAGCAATATCAAGCGTTGCTCCATCGGTCTGTGTCAGGTTATTAAGCGTCGTTCCATCGCAGTCAACACCCGGGTTTACGGTCGGATCAACCCCCTGTCCGGCTGCTACCGGGTCAAGAGTTAATGTTCCAAAGCACCATGCTTTTCCAATGTAGCGCGTCTCATTTCCGGGAATTGGTCCGGGCGCGTTCGTCCAGATGTTGTTTAATGAATCGGCAAGGGCAACAGAGAAGGTTGAGGTTGTCGCGAGTTCCGTAAGTGTTTTAACGCCGCCGGAAATGGAATTCTCGTCGTCTTCAAAGACGTTATCACCATCATCGGCCCACCAGAACATTTGGAGATTGTCGGCAAGCTCGCCGTCCCATGTATCGTTGATATCCTCCGCTACGTCGCCGGCCCCAAGTTCGGGTTCGTTTGAAGAGCGGTCGTCATCCGAAGTAAGCGAGATGTCCATACATGCGTACGCGTCATTCGTGCCTGCGTGAAGCGAAATGGTGTCCTCTCCTTCATCATCCGGCTTAAGGTCGGTGAAATTGAAGAAGAGCAGGCCGTTGACGAGATCCGAAGCAAGCCATGTCGTCGAAGTTGAAACCGCCCCGTTGTAGTAACTTTCGTTATCTACCTTCAGGTCAATTTCTCCCGCCGTGAACGTATTGTCGGCAGAAACTTCGGTATCCGAAAGAAACGCGCCGGTACCCACGGTAACTACCGCGATCACCGCGAGCATCATTCCAAGACTTAACAGAATTTTTTTCATAGGTTTATGCCGCTCCTAAATATCAAGAAATTCCCCTCAAACTCGAAACTTAGATTTGACGTATTAATTGATAAACCTACTAGAGATCTCTCTGACTGCAAAGAAAACCGGCATTGTTTCTGCTTTGCACGGCATAGAAACCAATGTTGGCAGTCAAGCTGTCGGTTTGAGTAACATTGTTGAGACTTGAAGCGCCACTGCAACTGAATCCGCCATCAAGTTCGTCAATAACTCCATCCCCATTGTTGTTCGTCGCCGGGCTCCAGTCACCTGTAGGACTGTTTTGAGGAAGCGCAGCTTGCCCAATATCACCAAAACACCATGCTTTTGCGATATAGCGAGTTGATCCATCTCCTGGAACAGGGTCGCTACTCGTAGCACTCCAAACATTGAAGCTTGCGTCTGCTAATGTCACACTCGTTGTCGCGTTAAGACTCAAAGCGCCAAGAGTACCTCCCGTTCCAGGAAGAGTTGCCTCATCCGACTCAAATACATTGTCTCCATCATCAGCCCACCACATGAATTCAATGTGATTTGCCAATTCTCCGTTTCCGGGACCATCAGTAACATCACCATCTTCACCTTCCGGCTCTGTAATGCCGTTGTCGTCGTTGCTGGTAAGAGTTACATCCGCGCAAAGCCACGAATCATTGTTATTGACATGAAGACTGATCGTGTCTTCTCCGTCATCACCCGGCTTTACATCAGAGAAATTAAAAAATTTCTCAATGGTCAAGTCTGTAAGTTGCCAAGAAGTACTTGTTGAAACTTGAGAGTTATAATAGCTCTCATTGTCTACTTTCAAATCAATTGCTCCAGCCGCAAACGTATTGCCCGTTGAAGTTTCCGTATCCTGGAAGAATGCGCCAGTGGCGCCCGCTACAATAACTCCCGCAAAAGCGATTGCACTTAAACTTAGTAATATTTTTTTCATACGAATTAACAAATAATTAATAAACTAATAAATAATAATTAGTGCCGAGATGTCAGACCACATCTCGTACTCTTGTTAATCAAAGTATCGCAAGTATATGACGCAGAAGCTATATCACTCTCTACCACGCTTATTTGCGTTATCCATCCTCACAAAAACAAAGTATGTTGTGAGCTATGCATTTTTCAGCAAATTCTATTGCAAAAAAAGTGGATAAAGTGTAGATAAGCTGTGGTTAACTGACGAAAACAAAGACGCCTTCATGAAGGCGTCTTTGTATGTTTACGGAAGCATTGTCCACTGATCGTTAAGACCAAATCCTGGAGTTCCGATTTTAGTGAGAAGGCCGTTGAACCCTCCTACCGGATCGTTATAAACCTCTTGGATAGTAGTATACTGTCCCCAAAGTGAGCTTCCGGGCCCCGTCCAGACTATCTTTGTGAAATAAGTGTAGTGAGCATCCTGCGAGCCGTTTCCGTCGGAATCATAATCGCCCTCATTTTGATTGGTTAACCATCCCATGCTTGTTCCGGATACCGCTCCATTTACCAATCCGCGATCTAACTTGCCGTCATTATTGCAATCCTTATTGCTAAGCCACGCATCGCTCCACTTCATCATCAATGAATCGTCAACGTAATCACCGGTTGAACCCCAATATGTTCCGTCAATATTTCTATCTGAGCTGTCGTATGTCCCGTTGAACATGTGCGCTTGATAATTATAACCGAATTCATCATAACCGGTTGTTATTGGGTTACCGACTGAATCAGTAATAGTGCCATCACCAATGACCGCGCATGTTGTTGGTGCTGCAAACACAAATGTCGGAGTAATGAGGATCGCCAGAGTAAGGATAAGTGTAGGAATTTTCATAATATATTTTTTCATATTTTTATTTCTTTTAATGCTTATAATTAATAAGTCCGACCTTTTTATTGTTTGTGGCTAGAAATTGAATAGAAGCCACGAAACCATTCTTCCAACACCGTTCTTTACCGCGTCGGTAACCGAGCGGAGAGCCTTGTTGGCATCTCCGCGGAGCGACTCAATCGCTCCCGCGACAAGACTGTTGCCGTTATTTTCTGTACCGCTCTCCGGTGTTTCCACGGCGGCAATTCCCTCGTTTGCCGCATTCACCACGCCCACTTGGGTAAATTCCGGCAATTCGTTCACTTGTGTCTTCAATCTCCCGATGAGCGCCTTGAACGCGTTCACTTCCAGCTGTTCTTCCAGACTAAGCGCAAACTCTGCTTGTCCGGCGCAATAGAGTTCGTTGATCTTTTTCTTCGTAGTGAAATACACAAACCCCGTGTTGCGTTCAAGTCCCCATGGACCCAAAATGTCATCGCGGTACTTGCTCTGGAGTGCTTTTACCGCCGCGAGCGTCGCGCTATTGTACGTTCCCGTTACCGCAAGGTCGGTAAACCCTTCATACGTTTTCAGGAATTGCTGGAGTTTCGTGACTTCCGCCGGGTCATTGTTGGCGCCGGTGCGGATAAATCCGCGCAGATACGGCTCGCAGGTAGGTGCGGGTGCTAACTCCGGGGCAGATATCACTTCGTTGCCCACAATTATTACATCGCTCGTCACAACGGCTGAATCTGCAAAATAGCCGTAGAATGGATTAACGGAAGGATGCCTGCCGATAGAAAGCACCTGGGCATGATTTTTATACACTCCCGGTGTTGTACTTGCGTTGAAGACAACCGTATAAGTGACGGTGATTTCCTCATTGGGTAATATCTCGCCAAGTTCCCAGTATTCTTCATGGATGATTTTTTCGGCTTCGTCGGTAATCGTATCAACCAATACTGCGTGGTATGCCATTCCGCCTTCGTTGTTGACTACGATTGTGTAGTCAACGGTGCTTGAGGCGGTAATAGCAACCGTTGAACTTGCATTGGATGTTTTTGTAATTTTCAATACCGGATCAGGGGTATAAGAAACGCCTGTACCGCCGCTGTTGTTGTTTCCGGAAGAAGGATTGCTTCGCAGCGCCATGACGTCAATCACTTCCGTGTTGTTTGACGGATCACTGTCAGTTTCGTTAAGAGTGGCGGTCACGCTCGCGCGAAGCAGTGTTTCTCCGTAGGGAATATCACTGCCGACATGCGCCATATACGACACATTCACACTTCCGTTGGCCGGAATATTCCCGATGTTCCAGGTGATACCCTCGGGGAACACGCTGTCATGCTCGTCAAAGGAGAGGAACGTGTCGTCAAAGATGTTCTTTAATTTCACGTTTGTCGCGCGGGCGCTGCCCAAGTTGGAAACCGTAAAGTTATAGGTAATATCCGAACCGGGACCGATGGAGCTTGCTTCCGAATGTGCTGACCCTACGGTCAACAGATCCGGTTGTCCGAATGAAATGTTACCGCGCCAATTGCCAAAGATATTGAAGAACAGGAACATCAAGTTCTTCCCAACTATATTAGTATTAACAACATTGGCGACATTTGCTCCCGCGTACGCATTACCTGTCCGTATTGCCGCCTGACCGTTTTCCGTATACGCTTTGTTTTCTCCCGTGAGTGCGTACACTTGCACGTTGTTTTTTATAAGCGCCGTATTGTTGTTTTCTACATGAAGCGACCCGCCTAGAGTGCCGTCGGAATTTTCCGCTGGCGCGCCGTCTGTCTCTTCCGGTGTGTTGAATAATTGGACGCCGTAGGGTGTTTCGGCCCACGAGATCCCCGGTGGCGTACCAAAGACGCTTCCCGACCAATTTCCATAGATTCGGAACATCATGATAACCGTACTGCCGCCAAAGAGATTGGTATTAACGACATTGGCTACATTTGAGCCCGCGTACGCGTTGCCGGTTTGTATAAATGCACTGCTCGTGCCGGTGTTGTTCGCGCTGTTTTCTCCCGTATTTGCCTCCGCGTTCACGCTATTTTCAACAGTAGCTTCATTCGTATTGTGTACCGTAACATCACCACCGGAAGGCGAGGAGCCGTTCGCGCCCAGAAGATGAGAAAAGAAATTCTCTCCGGGAAGCAGAACATCACCGTCGTAATCGCCGAAATTATTGAACGCAAATAAAAGATAATTTGAGTTCGTGATATTCGTGTTCGCGAGATTGAACACATTCGCTGCGGCGTACGCGTCACCGGTATAGATGTTGGCAGAGCCACTTGTGCTGGTCGCGTTGTTGCCGCCAGTCGTTGACCGAACGATAACAGTGTTGGTGATTGTCGCATTGTTGTCATTTTTGACATTCAGTGTCGCTCCTCCCCCTTCGCAGGATTCCAGTGTACATGGTGATCCTTCTCCCCCGCCGTTTTCAAAGAAGCTGAAATAGTCGTTCAGATCAAGGGTACCGTTGCCAAACAAACTATTGAGAAAGAATAGGAAACCGTTTGAATTTAAAATATTCGTGTTGACCACATTGATGATATTCGCGTAGGCAAACGCATCGCCTGTATCTATCACCGAGTCTCCGCCTCCTTCCGCGCTATTGTCACCCGTAGCGGCGCTCGCGCTTACCGTGTTCGTAGTGGTCGCTTCATTGGTATTCGTTACGGTTGTTGAGGCGGTGGTCGTCGCTTCTTCTTCTGTGGTCAACAGCTCCGGCGTGGAAGACGCGGTGTCGCCTTCTGTCATCTCCGGCGTGGATGAGGCGTTTCCCGTTGTATCAGTTATGTTCGTATTTGCAGTATTTCCTACGTTTGCTCCCGCACCCGCGTCGCCTGTTTTAATAAACGCGCCTTCTTCGGCCGGAGTACCGCTGTCGCCAGCGCTACCCTCTGTGTTCAGTGACGCAGGTGTGGAAGATGCAGTGTCGTCTCCTAAAGTTTCTGCGAACGCGACACCGGTCAAACTGCCGAACGAGAGAGGGATAAGCACCAAGAAGCCGACGAATCGCATCGTCAATTTGGTTACTTTATTTTGTGAATATATTGAATACATAAGCCATCATTTGTGAGAAAAACTTGATGAAGGAAAATTTTGTTTCCGTGAATATTCCGACCGATTCATCCACTACTTCATTCGGTGTATTCTCTTCCGTATTGTTAATTATTTCCCCCGTGAGCGCACCCCCTCCCGGTTCAAGATTAGGATTATTTGCTCCGGCTTCCCCTTTTGTGGTTACTTCCACCGTCTCGTCTTTGTAAAATGTATTAAACTCTTTTCCTTCCCCGGCGTTATCGGTGTGTTCGTTGATGAACTCCATGACCTTACCGTCTACGACCGTTTTAATGAACACGTTAGCCGACGTTGTTCCTTCCACTACTTCACCCCCCTCTGCGCTGTTGCCCCCGCTTCCAGCAGAACTGGAAACCGTGTTGGTAATCGAGTTCGTAGCCGCCGTAACAGAGAACATGGGCATGAGAAGGAGCACCCCGAGCGCGCCGCACACTATGTTCACTTTTTTATGTGCCTTGTTCATAGTTCCCTCTCTAAGATCTCAATGAGCTCCTTATACAACACAAGTGCAATTTAATCAAGACCTTAGTAGAAGGCGGGAAAACACTCTTGAAAGAGCCCTTTCCCACACCTTCTTTAAACACACAGGACCGTCCTATGTATTTGTTAGCGCAGAATGCGTGTCAGGTTGCGATTGATAACGTTGATCACACCTGCGTTTGCGTTTGCATGACCCGTTTGGATCAACGCGCCAGGACCTCCCTGACCGCCTGTTCCGCCGGAACCGGTTGTACTGTCGTCAACATCGTCACCGTTGTTGTCAATGTCACCGCCATTGCCTCCCTCGCCGCCGGAACTTCCATCAGCAGAGTTGTCGCCGGTGTTCGCCATAGCTACAA
>JBBTVG010000003.1:0-8959 GCA_038063375.1 Patescibacteria group bacterium | reverse complement strand
GTCACCGCTGTTTCTGATGTCGCCGCCTCGTCCGCCGTTGCCGCCGTAACTTCCGCCAGCTTCGTTGCCACCGGTGTTTGCGCCAGCCATTACCACATTGCCAACATAAGCTTCGTTGTCATTGATGACCGTGTCGTCGCCATGAGCGCGACGTTCACACGCATCGGTGTAGTCAGCGCTTGCCGCGTCAACATCAAAAGCGTCCGCCGTAGGATCGTGCAATCCCCCGTCAGTAGCATCAACGAGTTTTACATACTGGATGCAGGAATCCCCTAAATCAAACACGGAAGGATGCGGGACGTTGTTTGGTTGACTCACACTGTTGTCCGCCGTTCCAATAAACGTCCAGCTGACGTTGTCCTCGCTTACATACACATTCGCTCTCTCCGCCGGATAGGAAGCAAACGTGGTTTCAAGTACCGTAACCGTCAAGCTACTGCCGACAAGTGTCGGGAACTTGAGCACGAGCTCACCGCCAAAACCAAGAGAGACAAAGTCTCCATCCTCCGGTCCCAGTGCCTTCCCGGCATCGGATCGTGCAGGAAGAACGGCACTGCCGTTGTTTCGGAGACCCTGGGTGAAACTTTCCACGGAACTTGCGTAGTCGGTTGCCGCGTATGCCGGTACGCCGAGAAGCGCGAGCGCGATAATAAACACCATAGGAATCTTTGTCGTATATTTCATGGTATTTTTTGTTTTTAAAACCTAATAAGATATCGACCTTTTTCAGAGATATCCCCTCGGGAAAAGCTTCGATAGTGCACATCCAAGCCTCACCCGAAGGAAGGAGCAGTACTCCTTGATCTTCGAGAGACTAGCGCAGAATGCGTGTCAGGTTGCGATTGACAACGTTGATCACACCCGCGTTTGCGTTTGCATGACCCGTTTGGATCAACGCGCCCGGACCGCCAGGACCGCCTGTTCCGCCGTCACCGGTTGCGCTGTCGTCAACATCATCACCGTTGTTGTCAATGTCGCCGCCATTACCACCTTCGCCGCCGTAACTTCCGTCAGCGCCATTCTCGCCGGTATTCGCCATAGCTCCTACGCCATTGCGTACCATTGCGCGATTTATATTCACCACAACCACGTCTCCGTCTTCAGCACCTCCGCATTCACCGCATCGGTTAATCTCGGTGTCGTTTGAATTGATATCGTTGAGCGCAAGCGCGTTTGCGTTTGCGTTGCCGGTGTAAATGGTACCGCCAACATCACCACTTCCGCCGTTGCCGCCGTTGCCAGTTGTGCTGTCGTCAACATCGTCACCACTGTTTCTGATGTCGCCGCCACGACCGCCGTTGCCGCCGTAACTTCCGGAAGCTTCATTGCCGCCGGTGTTTGCCACAGCTACCACCTCGTTACAAACGAGAGCTTCGTTGTCGTTGATGACCGTGTCGTCGCTCTCCAAATGATCCTCAGCAAAAGCAGGTGTCGCCACCGCGAGAGCGAGAAACATGCCTGTAGCAATTGCTCCAATGGCAAGAATTCCCTTCATGTTTTTTGTATTTGTCATATATTTATAATTTTATGAATAAATAAAGGATTGGTATCACTTCTTCCGCTCCCGAGAGGGTGCGGAAGAAGTGATACTGTATCGACCACACTGAACTTCTTACCGAAGCCCATGCTTTAATTCACCATAGCTTTTAGATGCGGGCGCGTGATCCAACCAGACAACAATAGAAAATGTAAACAGAGTGCAGGAGTGCAAGGATGGTGTGCTAAAGTATGAAATTCGTACGAGAACACAAAAACAAATAAACCAACCGATAAGGATGTTCTTTTTTTGTAAGGGTGCTTACTTTCCCACTGTATGCAGTTTTCCAAATACCAGATACGGGGAAATATAGTACACAGTTTTTTGGATCAATCCCGTTTCCCCGCGGAAATGATCGTTATTTTTTAGTAAAAACCAATGTATGAGTGACAGAATTTATGGTATACCTCGCACCAAGATTGTCAACGCCGAAAAATGGGTATTTTTTTTACGATATAATATTTAAAATTAGTCAACCGCACCTGCTACATTCAACCCTGAAGTGCGACGCCTGTTCTTATCCCCCATTGGACGTCGGACGTCCAATGGGGGATCGATTTGAATGCTGTAACGAAAATACCTTTCCACGGCATACTTTCTATAATGGACAAAAACAAAAAAGAGAAAAAATAGAGAAAGGGGTGCTCAACCGGGGAAAAAGATCCTACAAAAGCAGAATCTTGGTTGAGCCCCCTTTTCTGTATTTTTCAAAAGGACACTACTCGCCTCCTTTCTTTTTACATCACCTTTATTAAGAGTTCCTCCGTCCGAATATTATGTCCTTTACGCGCCGATGTCAACCTCTGTTTTGAGTAGAGAGTATGGGGCCAGATGTCTTTTACAAAGTGTCCATTACAACTTCCTTCTTCGCCAACAAAAAATCCTCTTCTGTGAGAGGATATTTCGTGCAAAAGGCGTTATGAAACCTAACTAAAACATTCTTTACTTCGCATGATAACGGTCAAGGAGCGCGTGTATTGTGAGAAGATCAGCTTGATTGCCCTCACTTTGCAACTCTTCGGGAGAAATATCCTTCATCTCATCATTGATCCACAGATACGCAATATACTCAGAGACATATCCCAACTCTGCTTGGTGTGCCAAGGTAGCAAGCATACATATTTTTGATTGCTTTGTCTTATATGACCGGTGTTGTTGAAGCGCCTGTTGTACGTCTGCCAAATGCATCACGTCGGCTAAGCTCACGCTGATACACAGCGAGCTGGTAGCAACAGGAACTTCCATTTCATCTATCTTTTTCCCTTTATAGTTATGATGCTGTCCCACCAGTTTTCCTTCAATATCAAACTGCGCTTCGCGCAAAATACGCTCCGAAGCCTCTTCGTGCGCCTCAAGTATCTTTGAGAGCGACATGTCAGGAGAAAACCCGCGCGCTTTCAATTCCTCAATTTCTTCACCGGTAAGCGCTTCTTTGACCGGCACCAATTTTACGGCCCGAAGCAGCTTCTCCGCGAATACCGCCCGCAAATGTTGTTCGTCACTCAAAGCACCCAATGAAAGACCTGTTTTCTTGATCACCGCGCGGGATAACTCTTCGTTATGCTCTTCGCAGACCATTCGGCAAAGAATATCCATCCAGTCTCCATCGGTAAGTTTGTTGTTTATAAGGAAATTTGGAATCTCTATTTTCCCGATATCATGAAAGAGGCACGCGCGATAAAACTGTTCCAGTAGAACCCCTTCCTGCTCTATCAATTTGGCGATAATCACCTGACCATCAAGCACTTTCTCTATTTTGTTGCGGGCGATATGATAGGTTTCTACAGAATGCTCGAAGGTACCTTTATCAAATAATTCAAGAGCCGTAAGCATTTTCCAGTTTTCGGGCGTCAAAAAACCAATAAATGCCTGTTCTTTAACACGCTTTATTTGTTCATCAAACAACCTGCTTTTTTCCAATTCGCGGTCAATAGCTTTATAATCCCCTCCTTGAGCAATCAATCGGGCAGAGCGCTCTTGCTCTGTCCGATTGATTTTACTGCTATATTCAAAACCCGCAATTTGATTGTGTTCTTCTAGAGATCGTGTTTTCAATGCGGATAATCCTTCTATCATAACGCGTATCCTGTAATTATCATTACAAAGATGAAGTGACTTTAATAACTTTTATTATACCTTATTTTTGTCTCTTGTAAAGACACCCTGTGCACAACTGACCGTTATATAAAGGGCATTATAAACCCTTTGTTTCAACGGTGCTCGGACGCCGTGTAAAATCAGAATTTTCCACGCGCTCCTCGCTTGTTGAAATAACGGCCAGTTGTGCACTTTATTCATATATACCAACCTTTTTCAATATCCCTTATCGCGCTTATGAGACACTTGCAAAACTAGAACTTAAAGAGAGTGTCTGCCCATGTCCATATTGTATCATTGATGCCGATGCCGCTTCGCTGCCCAACACCTGCGGCGCATTGGTTGTAGTGAGGGCTTGATGTAGTGGTCTTTGCGTAGGGAATGAAGACACGTTCAGGGGAGGTCAAGAGCTTGCGGTAGAAGCAGTACTCAGTATTGTTGGATGGGAGACGAAAGAGAGTGAGTATGGTGAGGAGGAGTTTCTGCATAAAAATTATTTATCAATAACCACCACCCAATCGTTGCTATCGGGACGAGCAGGGATCGTCCACAAACCGCTTGCTGAAAGAGAGTTATTGATGGTCGTGTACTCACCGCTCCTCGGATTAAACCATCGCGCGCGATAAGTGCCGGTTACGATATTTCTGAGTTGCACCGTCCCGTTTACGTCTTGCGGCAAATACGCGGCATACCATACGCCGGAAACTCCCGCGCAACGCGGATGCGACATGTCGGTAGAAACAGGATTGCTACCGTTAATTCTTACGCAATCAACGGTCGGTGTCATGAGCCACCACTGTGGCAGTGCAGTAAATAAATTTTTCATATGTCCGATCGCGGTTGAACCGGGAAGCGAGAGCGCGTTCCAATCGTCACCGTAATAGAGTCCTTGCGCCCCATATACATATCCAATGGCGCCGCTTAACATGGAAATCCACCCCTGCATACGCGCAAGATACGTGGTACACGCGCCACGATTACCATACCAAGGGCTCCAGCCGCTCGGCGCCCCCTCATAACACGGCTCCGCCTGAATAACGGGCTTTGCGGGTGAACGATCGTATGCCTCCCGCATGGTCCCGGGAATCGCCTCCCATGTGAAATGCGTTTGTATCCAATTGTGGTCCAACCATCCTTCATTGTGGAAATAGGAACTGCTTCCTCCGCACCCTCCGAGAGTTGAGGCGCTATCTCCCCCGCACCCTCCCGGATGAATGCTTACCGGATGACCATAAGGATTGTGCGCTTTCACCGCGTTACCAAGCGCGCGGGTATCCGCGTAATTATTCCAGAACCAATGATTGTTGTTCTCCGCCGCATACTGAAATTCTCCCGTTAAACTCCATATGATATTGTATGCGCCGTATCGCGCAAGCATATACCGTGAAATATTAATGCCTTCATCAAGCGTGAGCGCAGTGCCGCCCATGATCCAGTCGGGATGCCCCATGACCACCAGACCCTGACCCCAGATATAGAGAACTCGTTCGTCCACGTCGCGGAAATACGCGTCGTTTACGTCAATCCGGCCACCGCCGTAAAATGGCAGTTTCCCTCCTTCACCCGGAAACTCTCGGTCAGACATAAACCGCGTCATCACCGCGGTGAACCCTTTTCCCTTTCTGTCCGCTATCCATCGGTCAAGCTCGTCTCCGGGTGTCGTGTTGGAACTGACCATATTCCAGTTTGTGTCTCCAAGAAGGAAATACGGCGTCCCGTCGGCGTAGGTGAAATATCGGCCATTGACCTTCACATGGCCGCGATAGTTTGGATTCCCGGAAATTTCATTTGCAGACGGCGCCACCGCATTAAGAGTTCCCGATTTACTGTTTAAACCGATGTCGTTTGAAGAAGTGGTCCATTCCCACGTGCCCGTCCGTGTCGGTGCAAATCGCACCCGCCACGTATTGCCTCCATCCCAATAGCCGTCCAGCGTAAGCGATGTACCGCTTTGCGGGTGAGTGAATGTCGCTTGCACCGGGAAACTGCTCCAACTTAACGTTTGTGCAGAGGTAAACGAAAGAACATGCGGTGCCCATTGGGTGACCGTTTCCCCGCCGCCCACAGACACGGTTACTGATTTAGTCACATTGCCACCCGCCCCCGTGCAGGCAAGTGTGTACGTAGCAGTTTGAGCGGGGGTGACGGTCTGGTTTCCACTCGTTGCCTTGGTACCCGACCAGCTGCCGCTTGCAGAGCAAGATGTGGCGTTTGTCGCAGACCAGGTGAGCGTGGCGTTCTGCCCCGCAGTGATAGTAGTGGGATTTGTAGAAAATGTGAGAGTCGGTACGAGGGGTGCCGGAGTGGCAGGTGGTGGCGTGGCAACCGAAACGTTGGAGAAGACTGCGGTAGCGGGAATACCTTGGATACTGGAAACGACCACGAGGCCGATGTAGTCGGTGCCGGTCATGGCGACGTTGACCCTCTCCGTGAAAGTCCATGGACCGGTGGGAGAGTTCCCGTAATAAGCAGAGATGGTATTGCCATTTCGCACGAGGCGGACGTATTGAGGCGCGGTGCCGGCGCTGCTCAGATCAAGAGATGACGAAATACCCCCCTGTGTCACGCGCCTCTGGAATGCGAGTCCTGAAGTGGGTGTCACGATCATCATGGCGTGAGGGCTTCCGGCTGAAAGAGAATCGCGGATCATTACGCCCGCTTTCGCCCATGGGTCGGTGTTGGTGAGAGAATTCACGCGAGCGATGATCTCTTTGTCGCCGGTGACAGGTTGGGAGATAAAACTAAATTGATCGGCCGTATTCCAAATATCGACACCTCCCGCTTTCAGGGTGAATATGTTGTTCGTATATGAAATGTTTCCCAGAGGAGCCGGGTTTCCGATATCGGTGAGCGTCCACGGCGAAGTGAGTGCGTCACTCGTGGTAGTCGCGGGGGGTGTGACGGGTATTGGCGTCAAGGCGGCCGCCTTGACTGATACGGCAATGGTGTAAGTGGCAAAGAGGTCGCCATCGGAAACCGTGAGGGTGATCTGGTAATCACCGGGTGCGCTAAACGAAGCGGCGGTGTCTTTTGTGGTAAGAGAAGAAAAAGTGACGGTACCGGGACCGGAAGCTTTTTTCCAGAAGTATGCGAGAGTACTCGCGGGCTTTCCGTCATCGGTGGCAATGCCCGAGAGCGATGCGCTGTTGGGAAGAAATACGATGCGGTCTCCGGTGACAGAGAGGTTGGGTGAGCGGTTGGGAGTATTGGGAGTATATAACGGGGTGGAGGTTGGCCCGCCTTGACTCGCGTCAGTCGAGGCAGGCGTTGGGGTGGCAAGAAGTGCATTCAGTGCCGTTCTCGTCTTGGGTCCGAGTACGCCATAACCCGTGGTGGTTGGCGTGCCTGAAGAGACGATGTTATGTTTTTGCTGAAAACGCTTGACGGCGGCTTCGGTCAAGGAGCCAAAGTAGCCGGAGATTGTTCCTTCGGGATAGAGAGCGGGGTCTTTCGCGAGATATTGCTGGAGTTTAGTGACATCGCTTCCCTCGCTTCCCTTGCCGAGCGTGGTGGTAAAAGGAGTAATGGATGATGACGAGGAAACGTAAGTGGCGGATAGTGCGGCTTCTCCTGATTTCAAATTCTGTAATTCGCCCTGAAGTATCTGCAGTTGGGAAAGGAGCGAAGCGATACGCAATTCAATGTCGGAGACGGTGGCGGCGCCGACGAAAGCGGGGGAAAAGAAAGCAGAGAGAATGAGGGATGCTAAAAAAAATCGCGAAGACATTTGTTTTAATTGTATCATTAATGAGATATGTTCAAAAAGAGATATCCACACTATAACTCATAAATAACATCCTTTCGCTCCACAACCACTTTCCATCCATTGATTCGCGCGTAGCGATACAGCTCGCTGTTTGGATTAAAACAGATTGGCGTCTCCACAAGCTCTAAAAAAGGAATGTCCCCTTCCGTATCGCCAACACCGATTGATCCTTCCAGTGAGAGCCCCTCTTTCTCAACCGCGCGGCGCACAATGTTTGCCTTATTGGCGATCAAGTGTTCATCAATAATATTTCCGGTAAACCGGCTCTCCGCGCCGATCTCATAAAGCCGGCCGTACACCTTATCAAAACCAAGTGCCTTACAAAATCCTTCCAGAATTGATTTGGGAGACTGCGATATGGCAAGCAGATAATAATTTTTTCTTTTTAGTTCTTTGACGAGATCACGCGTATAGCGATAGACACGATCCTGATGACGATGGAGGACAATTTCCGCGGCATGCATGAAATCTGCGTAGTGTACTCCCTTGAGATACTCTATGAATGTTCCTACTACCATGCCGATATAATCTTGATAGTCGCCTTTGCGATCAAGCCAACGCTTATACTCGTCATCATAGCGTTTGCGTGCCTCGGGAGGAAACAAACCTTCTTCAATAAGCACATCCACCACTTCAATCAGAAGACTGGAACGGAAGATCGTGCCGTCAACATCAAAAATTGCTACCTTCTTCATTATTGCCATTGTACTACGCTTCCATGCAAAAAACGACCGTTTTATGGTCGTTTTTCTTCCTTACCGTAAAACGGCAGACGCCTTTAATATTTTTGCTTCCTTTGAATCTTTTTCTCCCGATAGAAGTTTCCTTTTATGATCAGAATCAATATCTTGATAATTGAAAGTTATTTCCTCCCCTTTACTTATGCTCCTTAACGCAATAGCGGATGGCTCGTCTTCCGCGTCGGTGGGCTTTTCGCCGACATTGTATTCCTCTGAATGGTTGGCAAATCGATCATTATCAAAACTCAAAATATATTTATTGAGTTTTTTGCTGAGCCATGCGTGCTTATATATATAATTTTGAGCAACAACCGGCAGTTTCAGAACCTCCTTGATACTCAACGCAATATCCAGATTTGGAAAATATCTCCAAATGACTAGGCCTTTAGGTATATCCTCGTCGGCAAACAAGCCGGTTCCATGGATCTTACTTTTCCCTATTTTTGTTCTCACCAAAAGCATAGCTTTTATTAGCGACGTAGAGCGAGCAGAGTATAAAAGATTACTTTTATACTCTCGAGCCGAGGAGCTAATATAGGTCAATACCGCGTTGTCTCTGCCGCAGTGGCCTATATTTTAACAAAAAGTTTACCTGCGAGACAGCTCCTAATTTCGCTCGCCATCTCGTCATCAATATATTCTAGCAGAAATATCTGACCTAAATCAATTCTTGCACGGAGCCAAGCAGTTGGCTCCTTTCGGTCATCTTCGCTTTGCTTATATACAGTATTCTTGAATTAGTCCGAACGCATTTTTCCGGAAAACTCCCCCCGCGAAAATTCGGAAAGGCGGCGGAGCCGCACCGCTGACAATTTCAAG
>JBBTVG010000002.1 GCA_038063375.1 Patescibacteria group bacterium | reverse complement strand
GGCCTGCCTCGACTGACGCGAGTCAAGGCGGGCCCAACCGCTCACCAAACCTCTCTATCACCGGAGAGCGCTTTGTCACCCTGCCGAACAAAGCCACACTGACTGCCATAGCCACTGATGATGGGAAACCGGGAGGCGCACTCACCTACCTCTGGAGTAAAACAGGAGGTCCCGGTTCCGTTACGTTCTCCTCTCTCACCGCCAACACCACCACTCTCACCTTTAGCTCTACCGGCACCTATCAGATCACTGCCACTGTCTCCGATGGCGACCTCTTCGCTTCGTATACCATAGGGATTATCGCCGCTCCTGCCTCGCCGAGTCAAGGCGGGCCCGCATCTACTCCCGCTACGACTACTCCTCCCGCCACCACCACGACTCCTACACTCCCCGCGCCAACGCTCTCTTTTACGGCAACGAAAACCACGCTCACGAAAGGCACTGCCACCACCCTTACCTGGAGTTCCACCAATACCACTTCCTGCACCGCCTCCAATGGCTGGACAGGCTCCAAAACAGCAAGCGGTTCCACCACCCTCACTCCTGTAATCACCACCACCTATACGCTTTCCTGTAAAGGAGGCGCGGGAGACGTGGTGGCAAAGTCCGTGACGGTGGTTGTGACGGCGGTTGAACCTGCACCGAGTCCAATACCGCAACCAATCGCCGGCGCTGACCTCAATGGCTATGTCGCCGAGTACGAATGCCGGAAAGGGAATCCGAATTGCGATGTGGATATTGAAACACTGACGAAGAAATCCTGCGATACGATTGTCTATCCCTCCGACTCCGACTGGAGCAAAATTGAAGATCATCCAGAATATACTACCTATTGTATTGCGGCGGGGGATCATACCAACAAGAACGTTCTTTATCTTCTGTTCTCCGGAACTTCCAACAATCGTAAGGTGCTCAGATATTATGATTCGCCGGACGATGGAGCGCATCCGGTACGCCAATCTCCCAATAAACGCGCGCGTCTTTTTGCCGTGCAACTTAAAAACAGCGCGAGTTACTGGCTGGTTCATCGGCTCACCTTTGACGCAGGAGGCGCAAATGTAAATGCGTCTGTTCGTTTTTCGTGGGGGGATGGAAATAAAGGAAGCAGTTTTAATATTTTTGACAGATTGCTTTTCCAAAACGATGAAGCACATTTCTTTCAGATGGGTAATAACGGCCACCCCGACAACACGATTCAAAATAGCGTGTTGAGAAACCCGGTCATCAGTCGTCAGTTTGAAGCGCAGTGTATCAACGCGTCAGGCGGCCCGAGGCTTCATATCGTCAACAACGAAATATATAATTGTCAAAAAGGCATAGCTATTGGTGATGGTGTATGGACGCATGAAGGACTTATTATTGAAAATAACGACGTGTATGCCACCACTGCGGCATATACTGATTGCAAAGGAAACTATAACGGGACCGGCCCGTGTGCCATTACCGAAGATCTCATTTCACTTAAAGCGGGCGGTATTGCAGAGAACCCGTCGCGCATCTTCAATAACCGATTATGGGGTTCGCGCAATGGAGATGATAATCTTGGTTTAACGCTGAATGGAAGTGGTTCTTCAATTGGACTTAGTAATACCGGAGTCTCGGATGGATTACAGGTACAACAAGGTTATTACGGAGGTGATTATGTGCGCATAGATAAAAATATAATATTTGACAGTGGCGAGGGCGTATCTCCCGTATTTCCTGTCGCAGACCACATTTCTATCATTGGAAATATCTTCTGGAAGATCAAAGGTAAAAATTGGGATTGGAGTTTTGATACCGTGACACTAGACTTTGGCGCCACTAATCTCGCGGAGACCTACTTTAATGCTTTTATAGATTCAGGAGTCTTGCATCGGTTTGGATGGGGGAACACTCATGACACGCAATGTAACCAATTCATTAATCTTGAAGGCGTGGTTGATGGTGATTTGCGGAGTGGCGTGGTTATTACCAAAAATGCTTTCTATAACACCCCTGCGTTCACCACGGCTTCCCCAGCGGAGGACATCACTCGCTCATCCGCCTCTGACTCAAAAAACACCGAGTACTGCTTCTATCGCAAACTCCTGACCAATCCCGAACAAGTCTGTATTCCTTTGGGAAAAACAACCACGGCAAGTCCCCATTACAATCAGTGTGCGACAGGAGTTGGGCAGAGAGCCGGTTTGGGTATCAATGATAAAATATGGACATGGGCCGACACCCTCTTTAATTTCTAATGCATGAAAAAACTCCTCCCCACACTCATCATCACACTCTCTCTCCCGCTTCTTTTGGGCGCCGCCACTGTTTCCGATATTGAGTTGCGTATCGCTTCACTGCTTTCCGAATTGCAGATACTCCAAACTGAACTTCAAAATCTGAAATCCGGAGAAGCTGCAGTGTCTGTTGTGGAGGTTCAAACATCACCGTCTGCCACTTTCTTCACCACCACCTTGGGAAAAGGAAGCGAAGGGAGTGACGTTACAAAACTCCAACAATATCTCGCCAAGGATGGCACTCTCTACCCCGAAGGTCTCATCACCGGCTACTATGGCTCTCTGACCGAAGCGGCCGTCAAACGCTTCCAACAAAAGCACAATATCGTCTCTTCCGGCACGCCTCTTTCTACCGGCTATGGCACCGTGGGTCCCAAAACGAGAACAACACTGAACTCTCTCCTTGCCACCCCGTTAGAGCTCACGGCTCCAACGGAGCCTAGCTCTAACGGGGCAAGCCCCAATACCCCCGCCCCCAACCGCTCACCGAACCTCTCCATCACGGGAGACCGTGTTGTTTTCCTTCCCAATGGCGCATCACTCTCAGGTCTTGCCACTGACGATGGTGTCCCGGGAGTTCCCCTCGCATACTTCTGGAAAAAAGCTTCCGGTCCCGGTTCGGTTATTTTTTCCTCCCTCAATACCAAAGATACTATTGCCGCGTTTTCTTCTCCGGGCACCTATCAGATCACTCTCACCGTTTCAGATGGTGACCTTTTTGCCACTTATACCATTGCCGTATTGGTTAAAGCGGCTCTCTCAACGCCAACACCTCTCCCACCTCCCGCACCCGTTACTCCTCCCACTTCTACGCCCACACTTTCATTCAGCGCTACCTCTTCCTCTCTCACGAAAGGAGAGAGCGTGACAATCACCTGGTCCACCACGAATGTCTCCACCTGTACTGCGGGGGAAGGATGGTCAGGCACCAAAGCCGCGAGTGGCTCGGTTGTATTCTCTCCCACCCAAACCACCACCTACACCCTTCTTTGCACCGGTACTGAAGGCGACACCATCGCCAAAGAGATCACGATAACGGTGACGGAACCTCCTCCTCCCACACCGCCTCCTTCCACCACGCCAACACTCTCTTTTTCCGCCAACACCACCACCCTTACCCAAGGACAATCCACCACCCTTACATGGGTCTCCACGAATACCACATCCTGCACGGCCTCCGGTGGTTGGACGGGTACGAAATCGCTCCAAGGTTCCAGCGCCAAGATACCTTCTCAAACCACCACATACACGTTAACGTGTATGAACGCTACGAATGAGAGTGTGTCCAAGAATGTGACGGTGACGGTGACGGCGCCGAGCACTTCTTCATCGGTACTTGGTATAAGCGGAGATAAATTTACCATTAATGGCACGCCAACATTTCTCCTTGGCGTCAGCTACTTTGATGCCCTCGACTGGAGAACCTCCGATCTTGACGGACTCCATGCGCGCGGTTTTAACCTCATCCGTATCTTTCTGGATTGGAAGACTGATAACGGTAACGACGCCGAGAGCATCTTCGATATGGCCGGGAATCTGAAGCCAACAGAAACGCAGACTATCCGTGATCTCATCCATGCCTCCGCCACGCAAGGCATCATCGTTGATATAACCATTCTGCATGCCCTCAGCGTCAATCTCCTGGGAAGCGATATGAAGGTTGCTATCCGCAACGCGGTTTCGGCCTTCGGAACCAAACCGAACGTTTTTTTTGACCTCGTCAATGAGCACAACTGTGGCAGTTGGAGCAGATCACATTCTGCCATGGGAGACCTTATGAATACTGCGCGCTCCGCGGCGCCGAACGCCATTATTACCTTCTCGAGCGCTTGCGAGCCGCACATTCTCACTGGTGGTTGGAATGCCGACGGCGGAAATATTAACGGGGAGGTTGCAACGGGGATTGACCTTATTGCTCCACATTTCCTGCGTGTCAGCAATTGGTATGATCGTGTTGATCAAAATGTGGCAGCAGTGAAAGCGTATTTATCTTCAGTCGGGAGTTTGATGCCCGTGTATGTTCAGGAAGAGAATCGCAATGGCTATGACGGAGGATACTTCACTGTAGCAGAACTCATTCAAGCCGCTGTTGAAGCACATAATGCGGGTGCCGCTGGCTATATCTTTCACACGGCGGCCGGGTTTGATCTATCTTCGTCAAGTTTTTTTGATAACCTTGATAGTGTTGAGCGCGGGGTGGTTGACGGACTCTCGGCTGCTGTATTCTAATTCTCTCATTTGATAATACATTGATAATGTATTATCATTCCTTTTGTGTCTGTTTGCCAAAACAGCTGTTTTGGCAGAATCTGACTGGTTACAGAAAAAACATAACGCCAAGATAGCTGTTTTGGCCCGCCTTGACTCGCAAGGCGAGGCAGGTAGGTCGAAAGTTAAATACGCCAAGATAGCTGTCTTGGCAGAATCTAACGGGCTGCGGAATGGGTATCATGAAAGAAAGTGCGCGTGCGAGGCAAACAACGCGCCAAGATAGCTCAGTTGGTAGAGCACATCCATGGTAAGGATGAGGTCCCGGGTTCAATTCCCGGTCTTGGCTCCACATAAAGTGAAAAGTCCATAAAGTTTGTAAAATCTATAAAGTGAATGCAAGTGTATTTACTTTCAACTGCATAAACTTTTTAACTTGTAACTTTTTTGTGCTGACGTAGCTCAGTTGATAGAGTAATCCCTTCAATCTCCGACCACTTCTGAATTTGACACCGGTTGACAACCTTGATACGCTTGACTCATGTCAAACTCTAGAAAATTTAGAAAACCATGTCTCGTTTGTGGCAAGGAACCAGCCCGTGCAGGATATAAGTACTGCAGCAATGTATGTCAAATGGAGTTCCAATATCGTGTGTATATTGAAGAGTGGAAAGTTGGGAAAGCGGATGGATTACAAAGCATAGGGACCGTTTCACCCTACATAAAGCGATATTTACGCGGGAAATTCATGGATAAATGTTGTTTATGCGGATGGGCAGAGAAAAACAAAAAGACAGGAAAAGTTCCACTGGTTGCGGACCACATTGACGGTAATTGGCGCAATAATATCGAAAGAAATCTTCGCCTTCTTTGCCCAAATTGCGATTCATTAACTCCGACATATGCCGCCCTCAATCGAGGAAATGGCAGAAAACATCGGGCATTGAGTAATAGGGTGAAAGAAGCCCGATCTTTGCTTGAGAGGAAGAAAAAACAGTGATAGTGTGTAATTCGGGAGGAAAGCCCACGTAGCTCAAATGGTAGAGCAACGGTATCGTAAACCGTAGGTTATCAGTTCAATTCTGATCGTGGGCTCCAGCGATTCCCCCGCACAGTAAACTCGTGAGAGGGGAACACCTAAGCCAAGGCAACTGCTTGCCTTAGAATATTAAAGAAAGAAACGGCCCTGACAAAAGGCCGTTTCTTTCTTTTTGAAATTCCGGACTATTTTGGTATAATCTTTCCATGAGCGGCACACGGGAAAGCGGGAAAGACAGCACCAAGGAACGGGTAGAGGAGATTGAACAGGCCATGGCGCAGTCTGATTTCTGGTCTGACAAGGTGGCCGCGCAGAACATGGTCAAGGAACTGCAGGGCTTAAAGGATGCCCTGTCCGGACAAGGAAAATATGATAAGGGCGGCGCGGTGATGACCATATTTTCCGGTGCGGGCGGCGATGACGCCGAGGACTTTTCCGCAATGCTCTACAGAATGTACCTTAAATTTTTTCAGAGGAAAGGATGGGAAACGCACCTCCTCCACAAAAACGAGAACGACCACGGCGGTTATCGCAACATCACGGTTGAGGTGCGGGGCAGAGGTGCTTACGGAACGCTCAAGAATGAATCGGGAGTGCATCGGCTTGTACGCATCTCTCCCTTCAGTTCAAAAAAATTGCGCCACACCTCGTTTTCCATGGTTGAGGTCATACCGAAGTTTGAAGAACGAGGCGCGATTGAAATACCGCCGGCGGAATTGAGAGTAGAACTCTCGCGCGCGGGCGGTCCCGGCGGGCAGAATGTGAACAAGAGGGAAACCGCAGTGCGTGTTATCCACATCCCGACAAATCTTTCCGCGCATATTGATTCAGAACGCAGTCAGGCGCAAAATAAAGAGAAGGCCATTGAAATTCTGAAAGGAAAACTTTATAAAAAGAGGGAAGAAGAACAAAAACAGAAAGAGGCCGGGCTTTCTATCAGCAAAACAACGGAAATAGAATGGGGAAATCAGATCAGGTCGTACGTGCTCCATCCGTACAAGATGGTGAAGGACCACAGGACGGGAGTTGAAGTGCGTGACGTGCAGAAAGTGCTGGAAGACGGAGATATTGACGAATTCATTAATGCCGAGCAACATGGTTAATTTTGAAAAAGAAGACGCAATGATTTACTTTGATAAAGTTTCAAAAAAATACAACGATAACACAATGGCGCTTGACCAAGTGAGCTTCAGCGTCGCGCCGGGAGAGTTCGTTTCCATCGTCGGCCATTCGGGTGCCGGGAAAACCACGCTGGTAAAAATGCTTTTAGCGGAAGAGCGCCCGACGGAAGGGGCGGTGTTTTTTGAATCCGTTGACATACATACGCTCAATAAAAGGAGCGTCACCGATTTACGCCGGCGCATCGGCATTGTGTTTCAGGATTTTCGGCTTCTGCCGAACAAGACCGCTTATGAAAACATCGCCTTTGCAATGGAAGCGGCGGGACGCACCGACGCAGAGATCGCCTCGGATGTGCCACAAGTGCTTGAGCTTGTTGATCTGGGAGAGAAGGTGTGGAACTTTCCTCATCAGCTCTCGGGCGGCGAACGCCAGCGGGTTGCAATCGCTCGTGCGATCATCAATCAGCCCGATCTTTTGATTGCGGACGAGCCGACTGGTAACCTTGACCCAATCAACACGTTTGAGATCATTCAAATACTGCAGAAGATCAATGACATGGGAACGACGGTCGTGCTGACGACGCACAATAAAGGGGTCATTGACTCATTGGAGAAAAGGGTCATCACGATGGAAGGGGGGAAGATTATTCGGGATGATGAGAAAGGCAGATACGTGCTATAGTAATATTATTATGTTTCTAACCAACACACGACGCGTTATACGCGCAGGATTCATCAGCTTCTGGCGCAATAGAGTAATTTCTTTGGCGTCAGTGCTGATCATGACCGTAACGCTTTTTGTGATCGGGTTTGTTATTTTTCTCGGCGCTTTGTTCCAGAGCTCCCTTGAGCAAATAAGAGGCAAAGTGGATGTGAATGTTTACTTTGTCACCGATGCTTCAGAGGAAGATATCTTCATCCTGCGCGATTCCTTAAGCGAGCTTCCCGAAGTGGCCTCCGTATCATACACATCGCGCGAAGAAGCGCTCGCAAATTTCAGAGAGCGGCACAAAGATGATTACCTCACCATTCAGGCCCTTGATGAGCTTGACGACAATCCGCTCGGTGCCTCCGTAGGCATCAAAGCAAAAGAAACCGCGCAATACGAAAGCATCGCGAAATTCTTGGAAGAGCAAAGCGTTCTCGCGAAAGGGAAGTATTCCATCATTGATAAGATAAATTACAAGCAAAACAAGGTGGCGATCAACAGGCTCACCAATATCTTAGCCGGAGCCGAAAAGATCGGTTTTGCGGTGACGATATTTTTGGTGCTCATTTCAATCATCATAACGTTCAATACAATACGACTCGCCATCTACACTTCTCGAGATGAGATCGCCGTTATGCGGCTCGTGGGTGCCGGCAACAAATATATACAAGGCCCCTTCGTGGTGGAAGGTATTATGTACGGCCTCTTCTCCGCGGCTATTACGTTGATACTGTTTTATCCGATCACCCTCTGGCTTGGCGATGTGACTGATAATTTCTTTGGCGGAATCAACCTTTTTGAATATTACGTTTCAAATTTCACCCAAATTCTTCTGATCATCACCTCATCAGGAGTGGTGCTCGGAACCATTTCAAGCATGTTGGCAGTGCGGAAGTATCTGCGCGTTTGATAAAAGTGTAAGCGGAAGAGCAACGTGAAAAAGAAACATACAACAGGAGGAAAAAGTAAAAGCGCAACAAAAAAAATCAACCGCAAGTTTATCTTCGTCATCGGAGGCGTCATCTCCGGCGTCGGCAAGGGAATAGCCGCTTCCTCTATCGGGAAGATCCTGCAGGCGCGCGGTTTCAGCGTGACCGCTTTAAAAATTGACCCCTATGTGAACGTGGATGCCGGCACCATGAACCCCACCGAACACGGTGAGGTTTTTGTATTGCAGGACGGCGATGAAACGGACCAGGACATGGGGAACTACGAGCGCTTTTTAGACACGACCCTGACCCGTCTGAACTACATGACGACGGGACGGATATATCAGTCGGTCATTGAAAGGGAACGCAATCTTGAATACAAAGGAAAGTGCGTGCAGGTGGTGCCGCATATTCCGCTTGAGGCCATTGCCCGCATCAAGAAAGCGGCGGAGCGCGCGCGTGCCGACATTGCGGTCATAGAAGTCGGCGGTACGGTGGGGGAATATGAAAATATTCTTTTTCTTGAAGCGGCGCGCATGATGAAAGCGGCGCATCCGGACGATGTGGCGGTGGTGATGGTCAGCTATTTGCCGACTCCGCCGAAAGTGGGCGAGATGAAAACAAAACCGACCCAGCACGCGACGCGCCAGGCGCAGGCGGCGGGTATTCAGCCCGATGTCATTATCGCACGCAGCGAACTTCCCCTTGATAAAAAACGAAGAGAAAAGTTGGCGACCTTTTGCAACATTCTACCGCGCCAAGTGATTGCGGCGCCGGACGTGAACAGCATCTATGACATTCCCATCAATTTTGAAAAGGACAAACTGAGCGATATTTTGCTTTTGCGCTTGCGCCTCAATCCAAAAAAGAGAAAATCAAATCTTGAAATATGGAAGAAATTCGTGCGCAGGATTCGTTCACTGAAAAAAGAGGTTCGCATCGCAGTAGTGGGAAAATATTTTAATACGGGAGACTTCGTGCTCTCCGACTCGTATATTTCAGTCATTGAGGCGATCAAATATTCCGCGATAGAGGCTGGAAGGAAGCCGGTGCTCTCGTGGCTTTCCGCGGTGGATTTTGAAGACAAGAGCAAACTGCGCGAACTCGGGAAGTATGACGGCATTCTGGTTCCCGGAGGATTCGGCGAACGCGGCATTGAGGGAAAATTAAACGTGATAGAGTACGCGCGCGAGCACAAAATTCCCTATTTCGGGCTCTGCTACGGCATGCAGCTTATGGTCATTGAATATGCGCGCAATATCTTGGGATTGAAGGGTGCCAATACCGATGAGGTGAATCCACATGCCAAACATCTCGTCATTGACGTCATGCCCGACCAGAAACAGAAGATCAAAGAAGGTCATTTCGGAGGCACGATGCGGCTTGGCGCGTACAAAACGATACTGAAAAAAGGCACTATTGCAGAGGGTGCCTACGGCAAGCGCAAGGTAGAAGAACGCCACCGCCACCGCTATGAGGTGAACCCCGACTACATTAAACGGCTTGAGAAGGGAGGTCTCGTTTTTTCAGGCACTTCCCCGGACGGGAAGCTGATGGAGATCGCGGAATTGCCCCGCGAAAAGCATCCTTTCTTCCTCGGCACGCAGTTTCATCCGGAATTCCAGGCGCGTCCCCTCAAACCGCACCCACTCTTCACTGAATTCATCAAAGCGGCGATCAAAAGGGAGCAGAAAAAGAAATAGTTGCCATAAAAAAAGCCCGCTTGCATGCAAGCGGGCTTACTCGTTACTCTTTGTTCCGGAGACCCTGGCGCAACGTTCTCCGTATTCTACGGTAGATGTTTCTTCTGGTCTCCTGTTTATATGTAAGGATCTCACGGGCGAGATGAGAAGACAATGCTTCCAATTTCTCTATCTCAAACTGGAGAGATTCGTCCGGATATTTTTTTTCGTACAGTTTGTTGATCCCCACATACCCGAGCATCGTAAGAAACGAGGCGAAGGTTTCAGCGAGGATATCGATTGTGGTGTCCAACGATGCCGCCTGCGCGTTGACATGAGATGTTTCGTCCAAATGAGCGAGATCCCAGGCTCCTTCGAAAAATTCCCACAGCACTCCCGTGAACGCGACTGCCGTGACAATAGCCATGACCAGAAACTTCTGGCCTCCGAACAGAAACCATCCGCGCAACGTGTAATTTCGGTACAGATACAGAAAGGTCAGCGTCCCTCCAAATCCGAAGCACGCGTGTCCGAGCGTATCAAAGAGCCACCATTCGCTAAAGAGCACCGCGTCGTTCCATCCCCAAAATCCCCATAGGGAGACGAAGACGGACCAATAGACCACCAATCCTATTGGAATGATCCACGTGTGTCGGCCTAAGACGATATTCATGTCATGTATCTCCCTAAAAATGTTCAACTACCATTATTTCTATACCTTTTCGGCATAAAAGGGAAGCTTTTACGAAGAGGAGCGAATGTGGTATTATCCATTCATTAGACTTGGCTCTGTCCAAGTTTTATCATTGCGGGATCATCGAAGTGGTGGGGATGAAAAGCAAATCGCTTTGCTTTTCATCCGATTCTTCGCTTTGCGGAGAAATTCTCGTTGTTCTTTGTGTCTATAGTTGCGGGATCGTCTAATGGTAGGACATCGCCCTCTGGAGGCGAGTATCTTGGTTCGAGTCCAAGTCCCGCAGCTGTGCACGCAAAAACAGAGAATAGGGTTCTCTGAAAGTTGTCATCTTGGTTCGAGTCCAAGTCCCGCAGTCATATTGAATGGGAAAGGTTGCTGTCCCTCCTGAACAAAATCCGAACTTTTTACCAAACGAATCCCGACGAATGAGGCCGCCTCGCCGCCGCTCGCTAATGCTCGCCGCCAAGCAAAACATTCTTCACTTTTCTACAAGGCTTTCCTCTCTTAATAAGAGCGTTGTCCACAGTCAATTATTGTTTTTTTGAGGGGTGGGGTATAATAAAATTAATCTTCCTATTGAAGATAGAAAGTTTTTTAACCCCTTGAAAATCAAAATTTGAGGCATTTGTGTTTTTATTTATTAATAATTAACTAGATTGCTTATGTCAAAAATCAGCACTTTCTACAAAAGAACAGGTCCCGTTTCTGTAATACTCTCAGTTATATTTTCCGTTTTGTTTGTGGTCACGGTGGTTCAAGCTGCAACTACCATAGGCACCAACATCAGCACCGACGGTACCGTATCTGTAGCCGGACTCTCAACATTCGGTAACGCCTCCTCTACGCAATTCTCTGTATTCAATAATGCATACTTCGGGGCAACGGCAACATCCACGTTTTCCTCTACAGGAGCGCTAACACTGGCTGGCGCGCTTACTTTAACTACCGCCTCATCAACCGGGTTGGCAACGCTCGATAGCGTCAAGGTAAGTAGTGTTGGCGACACTGTGGCCGATATTCAACACGGCACATGTACTGTCACCATCGGCTCTATAACGGCAAGCACCACGGCAATGACTACCTGTACCGCAACGGGTGTCACTACCAGTCATAAGGTCTTTGTCACTCCCTATATCACCAATAACGGCATCTTCATGGTTAGCGCTTCTTCAACGGCCGATAACACTATCCAAATAGCTGTACACAATGTCGGGTATACAGGTGCGGTAAATCCTGCAGATAATCTCTGGTCATGGATGGCGGTGCGATAGTGCTCGGTTTATTTCTCTACTTTTTGTGAAAAAGGCCCTCATTACAATTTTGTCGCTGTTCCTACCCGTTGTGGTTTTTGCTGCCACGAACGATTTTGTTGCAAACGGCAACATCACAGTAGCTGGGATTACATTCGGCGCAGGTACTGCAGATATGCTGATTCTGAGTGGCTCCGAGTCAGAAAGCTGGTTATTTTCAAGCGGGACTTTTACTGTTACTAATCCGGGGTCTGTGTTCCAAGTCGGATCATCCGATAGTGCGGTGAAATCAATTCAAGTCACGCAGGGAGGCACTACGCTAGTTTGTTCCGAAAATTCCACGCCAGGAACCTCATATGCCACCCTTCCGACGACAGCGGGGACGTATACCGTATCGCCCTCTGCGACCACCCAGTGTACGAGTTTGTGTACAGCATTATCAAATGTTGCTTCGTATAATTCCTTTCCAACGTGCGGTGCGGCGAGTTGTAATGCCGGATACAGACTATCGGGCTCTGGCGGCAGCGCAACCTGCGTTCCAGTTGGCGGCGGGGGCATAATTGTGCCTTGTGGCCCCGGGTATACGCTTTCTGGCGGGCTCTGCCATCCGAATACATCTACTCCTAATGTAACAACACCTTCGGCAACTATTCCTTCTACCTCTTCTGTTGCTTTTCTGAAAAATTTGTCTCTCGGTATGTCGTCGGAAGATGTGCGCCGACTCCAAACATTACTTGCGTCCGATACAGATGTGTATCCTGAAGGTACTATTTCCGGCTACTTTGGTTCTCTCACTCAAAAAGCCGTGGGGCGATTTCAGGTAAAGTATGGCGTTGCTACTCCGAGTGATTTGGGCTACGGCAACGTTGGTCCCAAAACCCGCGCAAAATTTGAAGAAGTATTTGGCGCGGCTACTCCTACTTCAACTGGTTCTTCGGTTCCAGCCGTAACCGACAATGCTTTGTTTACGGAAAATCTCAAGTTTGGTATGCGTTCTTCTAATGTCTATAGGTTGCAACAACTATTCGCAACTGATAACGAGATATATCCGGAGGGCGTTGTCTCGGGGTACTTCGGTCAAATGACCAAAGAGGCGGTACAGAGATTCCAAATCAAACACGGCGTTGTAACTTCAGACGAGGACGCTGGTTATGGTTCTGTGGGACCGAAAACACGCGCGAAGCTTCAAGAAATATTCAAATAATTTTCTCAAGTAAGAAATCGAAGCTACGCTAATGTAGACAAACGAAGAGTGGTAATACTTTGAGGCGTATTGGTAACTATTCCCAAAAAGCATACCCGATGAGTCCGATATTCAAAACAAAAAACTGCCCATAGGGGCTTTTTGTTTATGGTGGTATAATTATTAAATCAAATTGGGACATGAGGTACGTACTTTATTATTTTGTATAAAACAATAAAACTATGATTAAAAAAACCTTTTTAACATCAGTGCTCGCCCTTGCTTTGTTTGTGAGCGGCACCGTTTTTGCACATGGGGAACAGGCTGTGCTCCCGAGAGCCGGCCTGACACCCGAAAGCACATTTTATTTTCTTGACACATTCGGTGAATTTTTGCGAGAATTTTTCAGCTTTAACCCGGAAGGCAAGGCCCGACTTCAAATTGCTTTTGCCGCGGAGCGTGTAGCGGAAATCAAAGTTGTTTTGGAAACGAAAGGCGTGGATGCGAAAGGCCTTGAAGTAGCTCAAGCAAGACTCCAAGGAAACCTTGAACGAATCAATGCCATCCTTGCCGATCAAAAGGCCGATGGAGAAGACGTAAGCGCGCTCGCCAAAGAACTTGACGATGACTTTGATGGTCCAAAATCCGCGCTCAAGGAGGCTTTCAAGGCAGAAAAGCGCGCACTTGAAGCCAAAGAAAAAGAATTAAAAGCAAAGATTGTTGAAGCGCGACAGGTTGGCAATACCACTCTTGTTGATTCGTTAGTAAAAGAACTTGATGAGCTCAAAGTGCAAAAAGAACTCTTGGAACTCAAAACGGACGAACAAGAAGAAGCGTTAGAGAAAGAAGAAGAGCGACTTGAGGAGGAAATGGAGGATAAAGAAGAAGCGCAAAAGGCTATCAGCGAAGCTGAAAAAAAGAAACAGGAGATATTGAATGAAGCCGCCAAGGAAGGTGTTGCTGTGCCTGCTTCCGCATTTGAGAAATTTGACCGACTATTGGCTCAATCCAAAGAACTTTTTGACCGCGAAAATTATCAAGGCGCCAAACAGCTTGCCAAACAAGCCAAGAAAAGCCTTGAAGTCGTAAAAGATGCCGCTGAAGATTTAAAAGAGGCGGAGGAACAAGAAGAGGAGCTTAAAGAAGGACAGGAAGAAAAAATAGGTGAAAGGGATGAGAAAGAATCAGAACGCTTGAAAAAAGAACAGGAGCGCGCCGAAGAGGCAACCCAAAAAGCTGAAGAGCGTTTGCGGGACATTGAGAACGAGAACTGAAAGGGGGCTGGTCACTGTGCAATAGAGAACCACGGAAT
Source organism: Patescibacteria group bacterium (assembly GCA_038063375.1). Classification (NCBI taxonomy): domain Bacteria; species Patescibacteria group bacterium. The sequence continues at coordinate 40,159 of JBBTVG010000002.1, read as the reverse complement.
ATATGTATTATGTTTATCTTCTCCAATGCGGTGATGGTACGATCTACACCGGCATAACGACCGATGTTGAACGGAGATTCCAGGAACATAAGAATGGCAAAGGCGGACACTACACCAGCTCAAGAAAAGCGGTAAAACTTCTCTACACGGAGAAACAAAAAGACAGAAGCAGTGCTCAGAAGCGCGAAGCCGAGATAAAGGGATGGCGCCGCGAGGAGAAGCTCCACTTTGTGCGAGAAGCCGCCAAAAGGAAGGGATCTTCGCTGGGGACATTGTAGAGCTTGCGATCACTGTTAGATAAAAAGGACCGCAGGAAACCAAAGAAATGCTTTGATCGTTACCGCGGTTTTGTGGCCCATGATCCTTACTCTCGCTTTTCTCTTTCAAGGGTGTAGTACTGGTATTTTGTGGAAAACGGGATATAATTAACTATAATGAAGAAGATAATCACGATACTCATTGTTCTGACTCTTATTTTTCTGGGCGCGTTATATTTCCTTTTCTTTTTCCCAATCTTCTGGCAATTGACGGAATACAATTAACTGCCATGAAGAAGATAATCACGATAATCATTGTTCTGATTCTTGTTTTTCTGGGAGCATTATATTTCCTTGGCGGCACTCCGGAGAATGGGAACATTATCTCCGATCCTCGCAACGCGACCTATGTGATCAACGGGGAATCCGTTGCGCTTTCGGGCGGCGTGTCTGAGACTCCGGCCGCGCCCGGCTCGGCGTCAAAAATTATCACGCGATATTTTGGCAACGAGGTGCGCCACGATCTCAATGAAGACGGCAGGGAAGACGTCGTGTTTCTCCTGACGCAAGAGACAGGCGGGAGCGGAACTTTTTACTACGTGGTCGCGGCGCTTGATACGCCCGAGGGATATATCGGCTCCCAGGGGCTGCTCCTTGGCGATCGTATCGCTCCGCAGACGACGGAACTCAGCCAAAACCCAAATCATAAAAATGTCATTGTCGTTAATTACGCGGATCGAAATCCGGGAGAAAGTTTTGCTACACCACCATCGGCTGGAAAAAGCATTTGGCTGAAACTTGATCCGAAGACTATGCAATTTGGCGAAGTCGTTCAAAATTTTGAAGGCGAAGCCGACCCCAGCCGCATGACGCTTGATATGCACACATGGAAGTGGATCAAGACAACGTACAACAATGACACCGAGCTGGTGCCGAAAAAAACCGAAACTTTTACACTTACTTTCAGGGAGGACGGATCATTCTCTGCGACAACGGATTGCAATACTATGGGCGGAACCTATGAGGTCAAAGACCACCAGATAACATTTAAGGATATTGTCGCGACGCGAAGGTTTTGCGAAGGATCGCAGGAACAAGCGTTTTCATCAATGCTCGGAGAAGTGCAGTCGTTCTTCTTTACCAGCCGCGGCGAACTGATCTTTGACCTGAAGTTTGATAGCGGGTCTTCCGTTTTTCGCTAACAATTGTTGCGGCTATATCCGAGTTCGCCGCCGCCTTTGCCATAACCAAGCCGCACCTCAATGAAATATTGCCAGGCGTTGCCATATCGGTAGCGCTTATGACATAGCCGTAATTCAATAAATAAGAGACTGGCAAACAAGGTATATGTATTATGTTTATCTTCTCCAATGCGGTGATGGTACGATCTACACCGGCATAACGACCGATGTTGAACGGAGATTCCAGGAACATAAGAATGGCAAAGGCGGACACTACACCAGCTCAAGAAAAGCGGTAAAACTTCTCTACACGGAGAAACAAAAAGACAGAAGCAGTGCTCAGAAGCGCGAAGCCGAGATAAAGGGATGGCGCCGCGAGGAGAAGCTTCATTTTGTGCGAGAAGCCGCCAAAGGGAAGAAATAGAGGGAACCACACGAGAATGAGCTGCTCTCCATTTCGTATTTTCAGTGAAATAGGGTACAGTAGGGGGATAAACGCGCCTTTTGCCGGGCGTTTTTTAAACCCCCTGCGCAATAACCTTTTCTACTGCAATGAGGAATTTTCGGCTGCAAACAACTCATCGTTCGTCAATGAATACGCTGTATTCATCTTCTCGCGCTTCGCTGTTTTCGCTCGAAAATTCCTCATTTCGTTACGAAAAATTATTACGCAGTGGGTCTATTTATGTCACACGGAGAAGTTATTGTCAGATTTAATGAGGTGTCGTTTGAGTACGGCCACAACAAGCCCATTTTAGATGAGGTTTCTTTTTCCGTACGCCGGGGAGCGAAGATCACCTTCATGGGACAAAATGGCGCGGGAAAGAGCACCATCTTTCAGCTCATAACCGAAGCGCTCAAACCCGAAGGAGGCGACATCCACATTGCGCCACGACTCTCCATTGCTGTTTCAAGCCAGGTGATACCGCGCGACCAAATGAATCTTACGGTGCGTGAATTTTTTGAAAAAAGTTTTAAAGACAAGGTGTATGATATTGACCCAAAGATAGACAATGTCCTGGAAGTGGTGAACCTTCACGCGCCGCGCGACCGTTCCATCAAATCATTTTCCGGCGGACAGCAAGCGCGGCTCCTCTTGGCTTCCGCGCTTATACAAGACCCGGATCTTCTTCTTCTTGATGAGCCGACGAACAACCTGGACAAAGCAGGCATCGCGCATCTGACGAAGTTTCTTGTTGAATATCCGAAGACCGTGATCGTCATTTCCCATGATGCCGACTTTTTGAACGCGTTCACCCATGGCGTGCTGTATCTGGACGTGTTCACTCGAAAAGTGGAGCAATATGTCGGCAACTATTCCGATGTGGTAAAAGAGATTACCGCGCGCGTGGCAAAAGAGCGGATGAAAAACGCGCAGTACGAAAAACAGATCCAAGCGAACAAAGACAAAGCGAACTTTTTTGCCATGAAGGGCGGACAGATGCGTATGGTGGCAAAGCGTATGCGGGAAAAAGCCGACGAGATGGAAGAGGCGAAGGTGGACGTGCGCAGGGAAGACAAGACCATTCGGGATTTCACTATTCCCGCGCAAGGAAGCTTATCGGGGGAGATATTGCGCGTCACTTCTCTTTCGGTCATGAGCGACCACGAGCCGGTGGAGCGAAAAGCAGACATTTCTTTAACGAAGAACAGGCATCTCTTTTTGACCGGCCCCAACGGCATCGGAAAAAGTACCCTGCTTGAATCGCTCGCGCATGGGGACGCGAAAGGCGAGGCGATAGCAAAAGGCGTTACGGTGGGATATTACCGGCAGGATTTCTCTACGCTCAACTTTGAGGATACGGTATACAACGCGCTTCTCTCGGTGATGGAAAAACCGGATGAAGAGAAACTGCGCTCAACGGCGGCGGGCTTTTTGATCACGAGCGAGCTCATGCACGCGAAGATCGGCTCTCTCTCGGAGGGGCAAAAGGGCTTGGTGGCGTTCGCGCAACTCGTACTGCAGAGACCGGGCCTCCTCTTTCTTGATGAGCCGACGAATCACATCAACTTCCGGCATCTGCCGGTCATTGCAAAAGCGCTTGATCTATACGAAGGGGCGATGGTTCTCGTTTCCCACGTTCCGGAATTTGTGCGTCAGATCCGCATCGACGAAACTCTTGATCTGGAAAAATTAAAACCGATGAAGAAAGCGAAAAAAAGCGCCAAGTAGAAGTGCGTTGATACTCATTTCTTTTGCGCGTAGATGGAGATGCTGCGGCGTTTGAATGCTCGTCCGTCTTTGAGATGGCGGTGCGAACGCACTTTTTTATGAACTGTAAAAAGAGAACCAAGCATTTCAGTGAGTTCTTTTTCGGTGAATACGTGTTCGGTAACGCCAAATACAGGATGGATATATGACCCCGCTTCTTTTCCCGGGTGCTCGCGCAAGAAGCGCTCGGCATGGCGGTCTTCATCAAGGAGAAATGTTTTCAAAAAAAGCCAGCCGTTCGGTTTGAGAACGCGCGCTACTTCGCTTCGCAGACGCGCGCGTTCTTCATTGCTTAAAAAGTGCGAAACCATCATATCAAGCACGAGCGTTTGCGATTCATCAGGGAGGGGGAGAGGTTCGGTGACAGAGCAGGCGCTATATGCAAGGGGCAGTTTCCCGCTCTGCTCTTTTGCTTGAGCGATCGCTTCCGCTGATATGTCGTAGCCCACTCCGTGCACACCGAATGTTTGCGCGAGATAGATGAGATTTCTTCCATTGCCGCAACCGAGATCAAGTACGGAGTCGGAAGGGTTGAGGAAATCGCCGCCGTATTCGCGTTTGAGCCACAGGGTGAATTTCACAAGGTCTTCGCTCTCACGCGTGGAAAGCGCGAGGTGTTCTCCTTGCCGGTACTCTTTATTCCAGAATGTCTTGCCTTCGTTCTTGACCCCCCTTTGTTTCATTGGTCCATTACAGCATAGAATAGGCGGCTGGTAAATGAGCTGGCCTCGCTTTTGTTGCTCTTTTTGATATACTGTGGCTTTATGGCAGAACAAAAAACTTACATTTACGGGAAGCACGCCCTAAAAGAAGCGTTACGCCACAAGCCGGAAGCAGTGGAAAAAGTTTTCCTCTCCCCGCAGGTTGATGATACGGAGCTTCGTCTGCTTATCTCCCAGGCGGGCATTACGTGCGGAACATTTGAGCCGAAAAAGGCACCCGGGGGTGTTAGTCCTGACGCATCTCATCAAGGTGTCATCGCCTCAATTTCTCCCTCAAAACTCATGCGCTCATATCAGTCTTTTGCACACAATCTTACTGTCGGGGCTGACACCGCCCTTGTGCTTCTTGATGAACTGCAAGACCCGCATAACGTGGGGGCGGTGATACGTTCTGCGGCGGCATTCGGCATCTCCGGCGTACTCATTCCCGAACACAACCAGTCGCAGGTGAGCGGTGCGGTGGTAAAGGTGTCGGCCGGCATGGTGTTTCGCGTCCCGCTTGTTTCCGTGGGGAACGTCAACACGGTGATCCGCGACCTCAAAGATAGGGGCTTTTGGATATACGGTCTTGAAGGGGATGCGCCGAATAATATTACGAAAGAAAAATTTGACGCGCCGACTTTGTTTATCGTAGGCAATGAATCAAAGGGCATCCGTCTTAAAACGCGCGAACTTTGCGATGTGTTGCTCTCTATCCCTACCGATCCCCGTTGTGAATCGCTCAATGTCGCGGCCTCATCCGCAGTGGCGCTGTACGCGTGGAGCGCCGAACATCCGGGTGCGTTAAAAGCGAAAGAATAAATATGAGCGCGGAGCACGCCCACGCATTCATTCATATGGCCACCAAAAAAGAAAAAACATCGTGGGGAAAAGTTGCTACATGGTACGACGAATATCTGGAAGGAGAAAAGGACAGTTATCAACGTCAGGTAATCCTGCCTAACCTTGTGCGTCTTGTCGCTCCTCGCAAGGGTTTGCGGGTGCTTGATATCGCCTGCGGACAGGGTTTTTTCACGCGCGCATTCCGCGAAGCGGGCGCGACAGCCGATGGCGTTGATATCGCTCCCGAGCTTATCGCTATTGCCCGTGCGCGAAGTACCGCCGGCGGAATTTTTCACATTGCGTCAGCGGATGATCTTTCTTTCGCGAAAGACGCGTCGTACGATGTCGCAACCTCCGTGCTTGCGATCCAGAATATTAAAAATCTTGCAGGCGTATGTCGCGAAGCGGCGCGAGTGCTACTCCCCGGAGGACGTTTCATTATTGTCATGAACCATCCGGCGTTTCGCGTGCCGAAGCGGTCAGATTGGGATTTTGACGAGGCGGAGAAGACGCAGTATCGCCGCGTCGGAAGATATCTTTCGGCTTTTGAAACGAAGATAGACATGCACCCGGGCAAAAAAGGAAGCGCGCAGACCATTTCATACCACCGTTCTCTCCAGGACTATTCAAAGATGATGGCGAAAGAAGGTTTCGCCATCGCCAAGCTTGAAGAATGGATATCACACAAAAGAAGCGAGCGCGGTCCGCGGCAGAGCGCGGAAGACATTTCCCGCAAGGAGATTCCCCTGTTTCTTATGCTTGAGGCAAAAAAATGCTAACATTAAACTAAATTAAAAAAGATAAAAAATATGTCAGAAAAAGAACTGAGCGGGATTATCAAAGATTTTTTAAACGGCCATCGCAAGGCGGTGCTTTCAACGGTAGGGGACGATGAACACCCGACCACTTCCCTCATGCTCTACGCTATAGATGACGACTTGAACGTATATTTCGGCACTCGTAAGACCTTCGGCAAGTATTCGGTCATCAAACGCCACCCGTATGTCTCGCTTACCGTCGTGGAAGAAAAACTAGACCCGCTTAAGGCGATTGAAATTCGCGGCAAAGTTGAATTTATCCCGGAAGACAAAACAGCCGAAATGCTTGGCTTTTTTGAATCAAAAAATCCGAGCAAATATTACGTGAAAGGCGCCCCGGATTTCGTAATGTTTAAAGTGACTCCTTCATTTGTGCGTTTTCTTGACGCTTCTTCCGGAGAGCTTGTTCTGGAACATATGCCGGTTGGCGCAAAGAATTAATTCGTGACCACGCCCTTGTGTATTTTTGAAGGCGGTATTATAGAATATTGAGAAATGGAAAATAAATGCAAAAGCAAGAAATAAATACAGAAAAAGCGATTTTTGGCGGCGGGTGTTTCTGGTGCACCGAGGCGGTGTTTAAAATGCTCAAAGGGGTGCGCTCTGTCGCTCCAGGATATGCGGGAGGAACAAAACCAAACCCAACCTATGATGAGGTTTCCGACGGCACGACGGGGCATGCTGAAGTGATCCGTATTGAGTATGACCCCAGTGTAGTTTCTTTTCGCGACCTGCTCACGGTTTTCTTTGCGACCCATGATCCCGGAACCGTAAATCGGCAAGGCAATGATGTGGGTACCCAGTATCGTTCGATCATTCTCTATACCAATGAGACACAAAAAGAGGAAGCGCTGCGTTTCATAGAGGAAGTGAACGCGTCAAACAAAGAGGGCCTCCCTGCGGTGACCGAAGTGAAGCCGCTTCTCGTGTTCTATGAAGCCGAAAGTTATCATAAAGATTATTTTGAACGAAATCCGGAGAATCGATATTGCCAGCTTATTATTAATCCCAAGTTGGAAAAGGTGCAGAAAAAATTTGCGGAGCTTCTCAATGCTAACGAAAAAGAAAAGTAATATGAAAGACAAAAAACCAATGCCAAAGACGGAAGCAGAGTGGAAGGAGATGCTCACTAGGGAACAGTACGAAGTGTTGCGCAAGAAAGGTACGGAAGCTCCATTTACCGGCTCTCTCTTAAAAGAGAAAAGAAAGGGAATGTATACATGCGCCGCATGCGGAAATGCGTTGTTTTCTTCCGAGGTAAAATTTGAATCCGGAACAGGATGGCCCTCTTTTACCGACGCGTTACCGGGCAGTGTGAAATATGTTTTAGACACGAGTCATGGCATGAAACGCACGGAAGTGGTCTGCTCAAAGTGCGGTTCGCACCTGGGACACGTATTTGACGACCTGCCTCGCCGAGTCAAGGCGGGTGGCCCAGCCGAGAAAGGCGGGAAAAGGCACTGCATCAACTCTGTTTGTCTGGCGTTGGAAGCGGAGGCGTAAATCCGTCACTTCTGGTATACTTTTCCTATGTCTACCAAAAAGCTCATAATAATAGGTGTCGTCATTGTCGCGGTTTTAGCGCTGGGATTTTTGTCTGCTCCGCGTATTGCGCCGGATAAAACCATACCTCCGGAAAGCCAAGTGTTTACCTGTACGCCCGAGCAAAGGAATGCGGAGGTCTGCGCACAAATCTATCAGCCGGTATGCGCAACAGTGAACATTCAATGTATCACGACACCATGCGACCCGATACAGGAGACTTTTCCCAACGCGTGTAGTGCATGCGGTAATCCGCTTGTTTCGTCGTATATCGCCGGCGAGTGCTCGGGAACCGACAATACGACAAAATGAACCCTTTACTTTGAAGAGGACGCGTTATCGCGCTCCATCTCTGACTTTATGTCCGACAAATCGTGCTCTATATTTTTGAGCACGCCCTGAATATCTTTTATTTGAGACTCCTCCTCTTCAACCTCCTCTCTTGTTTTTTCATCAATTTTTTTAGCGCCGGAGAGACCGGTAATGATAAGCTTGTTCCCGATGAAGGTTGAAACAAATACACCCGTCATGAGAAGGATGACCGTACCAACGACGACTGATACGGGGCCGTTTAAAAACGCAATGGAATCCGCCGTGTGCCAGACTCCGCGCCAGAAAAGCACTAATCCCACGCCGCCGATCAAAGCATAGAGAAGCGGCGCACGGCTTAATCGTGCCCTTATTTTGTCCTCCAGTTTGTCAAAAAAGTGGATAATCTTTTTCATCATATTTTTCTTTATTAGCGACGTAGGGCGAACGATACGCACGTGAATGTTCCTTTCGGGAACATTCACGTGCGTATTTGAGCCGAGGAGCTAATACAGGTTCAATACCGCGTGACTCTGCCCCGAGAACCTTTATAGTACCATATATTATTCCTTGGGTGTAGCCTCGTTTGGTACCCCTCCTCGGGAGTGTTACAATACCCTCTATGAATCCCGTTAGAGGCCACGACCGCTTTAATACAACAGAAATCATGATGCGGAGTCAAACACAACATTATAAAAATAATCGAGCATGGAGCGGTATAACCGCGGCCTGCCTCTAACGGGATGAAGCAAAAAGAAGCGCTCAACATACTCAAGGCGGGGCGGAATGTGTATCTTACCGGGGCTGCCGGTAGCGGGAAAACTCATGTTTTAAATGAGTACATCGCGTATCTGAAACACCGCGGCGTTTCCGTAGGAGTGACTGCGTCAACGGGCATCGCGGCTACGCATATTGGCGGTGTGACCATCCATTCATGGTCCGGCATTGGTATCAGAGACACGCTTTCTGACGCAGAGATCGAGGCGTTGGAACAAAAAGAATATTTATGGAAGCGGTTTGATAAAGCGAATGTGCTGATCATAGACGAGGTGTCCATGCTTTCTCCGCGGATGCTGGATAGCGTGGAGCGGGTGTGTCGCGCCTTGAAGCGGAAAGAAGATCCTTTTGGCGGGATGCAGGTCGTGTTGTCGGGGGACTTTTTTCAGCTTCCTCCCATCGTGCGTGACGGGTCGGAAGTGGAATTTGTGAATATTTCGGACGCGTGGAGATCCATGGATATTCGCGTGTGCTACTTGGAAGAGCAGTTTCGCCACGACGACCGCACACTTGAAGCGATATTAAACGAAATGCGCACCGGCGAGGTGTCTTCCGCTACGCGGGCAATGCTCACTACGCTTGGCAAGAAGAAGATGAAGGAAGATATCGTACCGACGCGGCTTTACACGCACAATGCCGATGTTGATGCCGAGAACGACAGGGAACTCGCGAAATTGCCGGGCGCGCTCCAGGTGTATGAAATGAACACCAAAGGGCGTAGCAACCTCGTTCTCACGCTAAAGAAAAGTGTTCTTGCGCCGGAGACGCTCCGTTTGAAAAAAGACGCAATCGTGATGTTTGTAAAGAATAGTTTTGACGAGGGATACGTGAATGGGACGCTCGGCATCGTGGAGGATTTTGACGAGGGATTGCCTATCGTCCGGACATTTTCAGGCACCAGGATTTCCGTGCACACGACACGCTGGGAGATTGAAGAAGACGGGAAGACGCTCGCTCTTGTGGAGCAGTTGCCGCTTCGGCTTGCCTGGGCTATCACCATACACAAGAGCCAGGGCATGAGCATGGATGCCGCGGAGATTGATCTCTCAAAAGCATTCGTGCCCGGACAGGGATATGTGGCACTCTCCCGACTTCGCAATCTGGCAGGGCTCTCACTCGTGGGTATTAACGATACGGCGTTTGCGGTGCACCCCCATGTGGCCTTTCTTGATAAACATCTTCTTTCCGAATCCGCGAAATGGGAACAGGTATTAAAAAGGTTTTCAGACGAAGAGCTTCAGGTCATGCATAAAGAGTTTGTCGTCAAGTGTGGAGGTACTCTTGATATAAAAGAGATAGCAAAGAACAAGGAAAAAGAAAGCGCGTTGCCGGAGAATCGTATTCCCACCCATGAAAAAACGCGAGAACTCATAAACGAAGGGCTGACTCTTTCCGAGATTGCGACAAAGCGAGGCATGACGGAAGGAACTATCATTGCGCATCTCGAGAAGCTGAAGGAGTTGAAGGCCGAGATCAACCTCAAGCCATTCAAGCCAAAAGCGAAAGACCTTAAAAAAATAAAAGAAGCGTTTCAGGCAACGGGCGATACGAAGCTTACTCCTGTACACAAAAAGTTGGGCGGCGCATATTCTTTTGAGGACATCCGCCTCGCACGATTGTTTTTGTCGTAGATTGAGAGACCAAAAGTTTTCCACACCCGCAGGTCGCTACTTTTTTTTTAAAAAAATAATATATAATGAAGGCACAATCTGATTAAATCGTAGGGGATTTTATTGTCGTTTTACTACGATGATTTAAGAGAATGGGTCGATATTGTTAACCAAGAAGCACGCGTCGCGGTAGTCGACGTACCAACCATTATGGCGAAAGGAAGAGACAAGCAGAAGAAAGAAACAAAGAAACCAAAGAAAGCAAAGAAGTAGCAACCATCCGGCCTGTCCGGAGAGGTTAAAAAAGAACGGCATTATGCCGTTCTTTTTTAATATGCCACCACACACCACAGGAGTACTTCTTGTTCTCTAATTCGCTCTGCTCATAAGAAAACAATGTCGCGTGCGCCAGAGGGGCAAAAACCTTCACTTTGTGATATAGTTCTACGAAAGAGCATACAGTATACTATGGCATTTGTAGATGAATTAAAAATATACGCAAAGGCAGGCGATGGAGGAAACGGCGTTGTTCGTTGGCTTCACGTGAAGAGCAAGGAATTTGGAGGCCCGTCCGGCGGAGACGGCGGGCGTGGCGGCAACGTGTATCTTCGCGCTGTTCGGGATGTGCATTTGCTTTCAAAATATCGCACGAAGAAAGAATTCTTGGCGGAGAACGGGCAGAGCGGACAGAGCGATAGCTGTCATGGAGCTGACGGGAAAGATTTGGATATTTTGCTCCCGATCGGTTCAATTGTTACCAATCTGAAGACCGGTAAAAAAATATCACTGCAAGAGGAAGGGGAGCGCCTCCTCTTGTTGAAAGGAGGTTTTGGCGGTCGGGGTAATGAGTCATTCAAAAGTTCAACCAATCGCTCCCCGGAAGACTGGACTCCCGGGAGACCCGGGGAGGAGGGAGAATTTTATATTGAAGTTGAGCTTATCGCCGATATCGGACTTATCGGATTGCCGAACGCCGGCAAGACAAGTCTCTTGAACGCACTCACGAGCGCCAGAGGAAAGGTGGGAGATTATCCGTTTACGACTCTCGAACCGAACCTAGGAGAGTGTTACGGCTTCATTATTTCGGACATTCCTGGGCTCATTGAAGGAGCCGCGGAAGGAAAGGGGCTTGGGCATAAATTCTTGCGTCACGTCAGGAGGACGAAGATACTGGTGCATTTGATCTCGCTTGAAAACGAGGACCCGATAGAGACGTACAAGATAGTTCGTCAGGAGCTCAAAGCGTTTGATCCTGAACTTCTCAATAAAAAAGAGATTATCGTGTTCACTAAGACGGACCTTATTGAAGACCCGGCAATCCTCTCCAAAATACTCAAAAAAATGAAAAAGATTGCCCCCGTCGTGTTTGCCATTTCTTTGTACGATGATGTCGCGATCAAGGGACTCCAGGATGCGATCCTCAAAGAGGCGGCTGCTCAAAAAAACTCATAGGGTGTATGCTAGAATAGAAACACACAGAAACTTTATTCGTTAATTGTGTATCAATACCATGAAAGGATACGTAATCAATATAGAAAAAGAAACGAAAGGGAATGAATATTTTAGGCGCGTGCTCTACACTGCCAAGAACAGTCAATTGGTTGTCATGAACATAAAACCCGGGGAGGATATCGGCGAAGAAGTGCATCACCTTGATCAATTCATCCGGCTTGAAGAAGGAAAAGGGGAAGCCGTACTGGACGGTATCTCGCACCCGATTGAGGACGATTATGCGATTGTTATTCCCGCGGGCACCAAACACAATATCATCAATACGGGGGAGGGCGATATGAAGCTCTATACGGTCTATTCTCCGCCGGAACATAAAGACGGCACGGTGCACAAAACGAAAGCTGACGCGCTTGGAAGCGTTGAACACTTTGACGGGAAGACAACGGAATAAAGGGTATTCTTAATATCAGCGCGTATCTTTGAGTGCCAAGCTGTAGCGGAGCCCAAGAAGCATAACGCCCGCCAAAACCAAGAAGAGAAAACGATAGTCAATAACTGCGAGTATTCCCGTAGCGAATAGCGGAGCGATAATATAGGCAAGCGGATATGTATTTCTAAAAAACCCGAGCAGGTTGGCGTCAGTAGCGTCTATCTGTTTGAAAAAATAGCTTTCCGTCATTATCTCAACGATGCTCGCGCCGATGCGTGTTATGAAAAGCAGTGCCGTCCACAGGATAAAGTTCGCATCGGTAATAAAAGCGAGTGTTCCCACCGAGAATGCCATGATCACAAAACCAATGGTCAAAAACTCTTTTTCTCCCCATGTGGTGTCTGCGAGCTTTCCGATGGGCATTTCAAAAAGCGCGAAGGGGAGAAGCATGATGGTGAACATGATGCCGATCACACTCCACTCAAAACCGATATGCTCATGGAGATATATGGGGGTATAAATGACCATCCACGCAAAGAAAAATTTAAGCAGGAAGTTCGCCATGAATATCTTGTAGATATTTTTGTTACGCCATACTTCCTTGAGAGTACTCCAGAAGGGGACGCGCGCATATTCCGGGTCCTCATAGTGTTTCAAATTTGATATCAAGAGAAAAAGCACCACCACCATGAAGATAGCCGCCGCAAGATACACCTTCCAGTAATCGCCATCGGTGAGTATGAAGCCCGCTATCATAGGGGAGATTACCCAAGCGACATTCTTCGCGGTAAGATACGCGCCCCGGATGCTTCCTGTTTCGCCGTCGTTTGAGTAACTTTCCAAAAAGATATCCGCCGTGAAGTCAATCAGCATGATGGCGACCAGGGAGATGATGAATATCGGTACAACGAGAAAGATAGACTTAGAAAATGCCAGCCCCAAGAGAAGTAGTATTTGAACGAACGTGAGAAATGTGGTGACGCGATAATTTCCAAATCTGCGCAAAAATATGGGAATAATCGCAAGAGCGATAATGATCCCTACCGACGAGACGGCGTAAATGATGCCCACAAATCGTTCAGTCGCGTACCCGCTCAAAAAGGTTGAGTTGATATACGCAGGCAGGGCCATGTGAACCGTAAATATAAACCCGAGCAAGTAGAGGACGTAGAACGCGTTCTTCCCGTTTTGGAGTCTTTGATTCATCTTTCACATTATACCCCGAGAAGCACCGGGATGACTATGGGGCGTTTGGCGGTTTTTTGAAGGAGGAATCGGGCTATGTCGTCAGACACCTTGTCTTTTACGTATTCAAGGTTTATCGGATGCATACCCACAAGCGAGTCTTCAATAGTTTTCTTGACGATATGGCGCGCGTCATGGAGCAGTTCCTGTGATTCCCTTAAGTACACAAATCCCCGTGAAATAATATCGGGCGACTTGCGCAGTTTGCCCGTATTGATGTCCACCGTTGCGATGACAACAAAGATGCCGTCTTGCGCGAGCATTTGCCGGTCTCTCAATACGACATCCTGAATGTCGCCGACGGAAAATCCATCAACCAACACGATGCTCGATGGGGCGCTTTCAGCGAGCTTCACCATCCTCGTGCCATTTTCAATGATCTCAATGACCATGCTGTTGTCAGGAATGATGACATTTTGCTCAGGCATACCGGCTTCCTTGGCAATATCAGCGTGGACGCGCAACATGTAGTGATATCCGTGGATCGGGATGAAGAATTTAGGTTTGATCTTTTTATGTATCCACAACGTTTCGCCGTGATTTGCGTGCCCCGAAGAATGCACATCAGACACCTGGTAGTGAATAATGTGTGCTCCTTGGCGCGAGAGATTGTCTTTCAGTTTCTGCACGCTTCGTTCATTGCCGGGCACGATGGAAGAAGAAAGGATGATCGTGTCTTTGGGAGTAATTTTGAGCTGTTTGTGGGTTTTGTTCGCCGTCCTCATGAGCGTGGCGAATTCATCTCCCTGCGCGCCTGTTGCCAAGATAAGGATCTTGTTGGGATCATACGCGTGCATTTCTTCTATCGTGAGCAGTGTGCCGTCTTTTGCTTTCAATATTCCCGCCTCTTTTGCTATTTCCACGTTTGTTTTCATGCTTCTTCCTTCCACGACAACCTTTCTGCCGTACGTCTCCGCGCTCTCAATGATCTTCATGATGCGCTCAAGTTGTGAAGCGAACGTTCCGATAATAATGCGCCCGCTCGTGTTCTTGATGATTTCATCAATATTTTTGTTCACCATGTCTTCCGGAATGGAAAAACCCGGTCGTTCAACGTTGGTTGAATCGGCCATGAGCAGGAGCACATTTTCTTTCTCAAATTTTTTGAACTCGTCCACCTCTTTCTCCGTGGGTACGCCATTCACATGGTCAAGTTTCAGGTCTCCTGTGTGTACGATACTGCCATGCGGCGTTTGTATGATGATCCCCATGGCGTCCGGAATCGTATGGGTTACGGCGAAGAATTTTAAGGACATAGTGTCACTGATCCTGATCGTATCGTCTTTTTCAACGATGCGAACGTCTGGCTTCGGCACATGAGGAAATTCTTCCTGGCGTTTTTTGATCAGAAGTGTGGTCAAATTACGCGAGTAGATGGGCGGATTTCCGATTCTTCCCAGAATATAAGGAATACCGCCGATATGGTCTAAATGCCCGTGGGTAATGACGACCGCCCGTACCTTATGTTTGCGGTCCTCAAGGTACTTGGTGTTTGGCAGGATATAGTCAATGCCCGGCGTGTCCGGCTCTTTGAATTGAAATCCCATATCAACCACGACGATGTCATTCTTATATTCAATGACCGTCATATTGCGCCCGATCTCTTCAACGCCCCCAAGAGGGATGATACGAATACTATCGCCGATGTCCGGTATGATATCTTCCTTTTTTGTAGACGTTTTCGCATACAATAACTTTCCGTGCGGTGTGGGTTTCCGCGATCCGCCGCCATGTGTTCTTCGCCGCGAACCAGCGCCTCCCCCAGTGGCTCCTCCCGCCTCTCTTCGCGGGTGATGTTGTCCGGTTTGCCCTGCGCGCGCCGCATGCACCGGCTTCCCGCTGCTACCTCTTCTGTGCCGAGCACTTTTGTGGCCGGATGGTCCCGGATTTCTTCCCGTGTTTTTGTCTTGGTTGTTCATAGGTATGTTGCGAATGCGATTCCCTCAGGGTTGTATGCCTAAAGAAACGTAAAAATTAATAAATAATATGCTTATAAATAATAAAGAATTGAAACTGTAGCTAGCGTACTCTCTACTTCACAAAAAACTTCCATATGTGATCGGTCTCAATGAACCACAAAGGTATGTTCAGAAATCTTTCCGACGGTGTCTTTACCGGACCGACGGTGATTCCTTGTATCTTTTCAGGGAGTACGTATATAAAGTCGGGAGCATAAATAAATACAGCCGGTATATCCCGCGCGATCTCCTTCTTGAATTCCTGATATTTTTTGATCCGTTCATCGGTGTCCGAAATGGTGCGCGCTTCTTCAAGGAGCTTGTCAGCGGTAATATTGGCGTACAATGCGACATTAAGCCCTGGGTCGTTTCTTTGTGACGAATGCCAAAAAGAAAAGAGGTCGGAATCGCGCCCAACGATCTCTCCAAACAAGAGCGCGTCATATTTTCTCGGTCGGATGACATTTTGGTTAAGGTCTCCTGTCCCGAATACTTTAAGATCAACGCGCGCGCCTATCGCTTCCCACTGTTTTTTCACGAGCTCGCCGGTCTCTTTCAATTCAGGGACGTCAGATGTGGAAAGCGCGAACGCGAGTTCGGTCGTTCCTGTCTTGGTCTTTTTCTCCATAACCCCTTTCTCTTCATTAAACGTCCATCCATTCCGTTCAAGAATGGCGCGCGCTTCCGCTACTCTCCCCGGTGTTTCGGGAGAACTCTCCGCCTCCACCTCTGCCAGAGTTTTGCGGCTGTCAGGGGCGGTATACCCGATGGATCCCGGTGGAATTGGGCTGTCTATCGGTGTGCCGTAACCGGAGAGCACTTCGTCTATGATACGTTCTTTGTCAACCGCCACGGAGAGTGCTTTCCTAACCGTAAGGTCGGTAAAAAGAGATGCTTGGTTTTGATTGAAGAAAACGCCAAATATGCGGGGAAGAGAAGAACGCTCTATGCGATACCCCTTTTCCTTCAGTGCTTCCGCGGTCTTGGGGGAGATCGCGTTAATGCTTTCAATCTCTCCTTCTTTGAAAGCATTGGTCAACTCTTCTTCGTTTGCGTAGAATCTGATGTGGAGTTCCGTAATATAGGGTTTCCCCTGCGCGTATTTTTTGAACGCGCGGAGGTCATAGGATGCCGGTATGCCGGAAGAATCTCTTTCAATGTTATCTACGGTATAAGGTCCCGATCCGACAGGAGTGATGTTAAATTGACTGAAACTGAATTGTTCCGGATCGGCTTTCTCCCAGATGTGTTTAGGCAGTATTCCTAACGTGGTGTTCTCCAAAAAAGGAGCATACGCTTGCTTGAGTCTGAATATAACCACCTTATCGCTTTCTTTTTCCACCACGACCCCGTCCCAATTGGCGCGTTTCGGACTTTTTAACACGGAGTCTTGCGCTTTGGTGACCGTAAAGACCACATCGTCAGCGGTGATGGGGGTGCCGTCGTGGAAAAAAATATTGTCTCGCAGAACAAAAGTATAGGTCAATCCGTCATCTGAAATGGAATATTCTTGCGCAAGGTCGGGAACAAGCGTTCCCAGAGCGGTCGCGCGCAAGAGACCCGAGTACGTGAGTATGGTAAGATCCCTGTCCGCATCGGAAATTGCCAAAAGCGGATTGATGAAACGAGGCGCTCCGATAATGCCCTCGGTGAGAGAGCCGCCATCCGCCGGAATCTCTATCAAAAATGCTTTGTTAATGTTCCATAATAGAACAAGGGAACCTATGGCGAAGATCCAAACGAATAGAAAAAACGCAATTCGTTCAATGTACGAAAAGGATGCAATAATACGGGTTATTTTTTGCACGAATGCGCTGGAGCGCACAGGTGAGTTGAAAAGATGATTGTTCACTATGGTAGGAAGAGCAATTGAGTAACGACCGTGTATTCTACCCACTGGAGACTTTTTGGGATAAAAAGCGAGCGGTCGTGGTCTTTAATTGCTCAAGATAAAAAGTTACACGATGAGAGCTAAGAGAGCCGAGGCGGCAAAAAGAATCGCTATGATGATTGTAGCGTAAAAAAGCACTTTCTCTGCGCCTCTGCGAGTGTGAAAACCGGTACTGTTGTCTGATCCTCCGAATGCACCGCCAAGATTTGCTCCTGTCTGCTGAAGCAAGATGGTCGCTATGAGAAGCACAGAGAGAGTAATTTGTGCCCACGGCAATATATTAGTTACCCATTCCATTTAAAAAGCATTATAGCAGGGTTTACGGGAAACGCAATGGGGACTGCGGATAGAAAAAGGGCGACACTCTGTGCCGCCCGTAAACCCGATTTGAACTATCTTTTGCCGCCACGCCAATGCCTGAATGTACCGCCTACCTCCGGACGCTCTGCAAGAGCGGTAACCTCTTTGGAGAATGCTTCTCGCTTCCGTTCCTCCTCGTACGCTTCTTCGGGAATCACGTAGTTGGGATTGATCATTTTTTCGATCTCGTGAGAGAAACACTTAATGTTCAAGCAGTGCTCCGGACACCAGAAGATCGGATTCTCCGAAAGATTGGGCCGGGGTCCTTCTTTTCCTCTCGTGGTATCTCTGCACACTCCGCAGATACAGCTCCCAAAACGTTCGTCTTGCCAGAAGTGTTTACTGTGGATCCATGCGAGGAGAACGAATGCTTTGACTAGATGCTGGGGAATTTCCTGCGGACTGTGATAGCTGTCTTTGGTACCCACAATCACCTCAATTCGCAGCATTTCCGCAAGGTTGGTGATCTTTTGTCCCTCGTTTTGCGTAGAGAAAGCTTTGACCTTGAGCACGTTTTCACGGACAAGGTGTGCGAGCATTTCTGTGAGCACTGTTCGCAGCCCGTCTTTGTTTTCTCCGAGTTTGGGGATAGAAAAACGCTTACCGTCCACAAAGATCCAAGAATCTTCCTGATTTTTCGCGGTTACCAATATTTTATAGGAAATCATTTCCAAATCCTCCTGTAGTGGGATGAGTGGGGTTTTGTATCTGTTGCTACAATAGCATGTCCGAAACGTGTTGACTATAGCCCAAAATGCCGTATAATTTTTCTACTTTTAGACTTTTAGCAATTTGTATAATCTTCGGCATTATGAGTATGAAAAAGATCAATGTTCTGCCGCTCGGTGAGAGGGTTTTGATAAAACCAAAGTCTGATGGCAGCAGTAAGAAAACGCTATCTGGTATTATCATCCCCGAAACGGTTAACAAGGAAAAACCCGAACAGGGTGTTGTCATCGCAGTAGGCGAGGGTCACAGAACGGATGAGGGCAGATACATTCCGCTTACCGTAAAAAAGGGGGACGTGGTGCTCTTCTCAAAATACAGTCCCGACGAAGTAAAGATTGACGGAGAAGAATATTTCATTATCAGCGAGTCAAACATACTGGCAATTATTAAGTAATCCTGCCTGCCGGCAGGTCTGTGGAGAATCACGTATGAGCAAACAAATTCGTTTTCACAAAGATGCGCGCGCCTCACTTTCCAAGGGGGTCAATATCGTTGCCGATGTGGTGAAGATCACGCTTGGGCCGCGAGGCAGGAATGTGGTGCTTGAAAAAAGCTACGGCGCACCGGTCATTACTAACGACGGCGTGTCTATTGCCAAAGAAATTACGCTTCCCGACAAATTTGAAAATATGGGAGCGGAAATCGTGAAAGAGGTCGCGAATAAGACCAACGATATTGCGGGAGACGGCACAACCACGGCTGTGGTGCTTACCCAAGCAATCATAGAAGAAGGACTTAAGCAAACCAACAAAGGAGTGAACGCGATGGGCATTCGGCTCGGCATTGAGGCCGCGGCAAAGGCGGTAGTAGAGGCACTGCGTGCTAGTGCCAAGGAGATCAAAAAATCCGATGAAATAAAACAAGTTGCCACCATATCCGCCGAATCGGAAGAGATCGGGACCATTATTGCCAAAGCGATCGGGAAGGTGGGGAAAGACGGCGTGGTGACCGTGGAAGAGTCGCAATCGTTCGGCATTGAATCCGATGTGGTGGAGGGAATGCGTTTTGACAAAGGATATGTCTCGCCGTACATGATCACCAACGCCGATCGCATGGAAGCGGAATATACCGATGCGTCAATTTTAATTACGGACAGAAAGATATCAACCATAAAGGAAGTACTGCCGCTCTTGGAAAAACTTGCAGGTACAGGCAAAAAAGAGTTGATCATTATCGCCGACGACGTGGACGGAGAAGCACTCGCGACATTTGTGGTGAACAAATTACGCGGTTCTTTTTCCATTTTGGCTCTGAAGGCGCCGGGATTCGGTGACAAGAAAAAAGAAATGCTCACCGATATCGCTATTCTGACTGGCGGAAAATTGGTCTCGGAGGATCTGGGTATCAAGCTTGAGAACGCGGAAGTTTCCATGCTCGGGAAGGCAAGCAAGGTGATTGCAACCAAGGATCACACGACCATTATTGGTGGCAAGGGCAAGAAAGCGGACATCAAAGAGCGGGTGGCGCAATTAAAGAGCGCGCTTCTCAAAGCCGAGAAGTACAGCAAGAACGCGCTCTCCGAGCGTATTGCAAAACTTTCTGGCGGTATTGCGGTCATTCGCGTCGGCGCGGCAACTGAAACGGAGATGAAGTATTTGAGAGATAAGGTTCTGGACGCGGTCAATGCGACCCAAGCGGCCATTGAAGAGGGTATCGTGCCGGGTGGCGGCACCGCGCTCGTAAAAGCGGCAGAGCAGGTGGCAAAGAAAAGACCGAAACCCCTACTCGCAAGTTTTGAAAAGGAATTTGAAATAGGCGTGGATATTTTATTGAAAGCGCTTGAGTCGCCGCTCCGGCAGATCGCGGAGAATGCCGGGAAGAGCGAAAAACAGCGCGTGGAAATTGTTGACCGCGTAAAGAGCGGCAAAGAACAAGCTGGCTACAATGCGCAGAGTGATGAGGTTATTCCCGATATGATCGCCGCCGGCATTATTGATCCGGTGAAGGTGACACGGAGTTGCGTGGAGAACGCGGCGTCCGCGGCGGCAATACTTTTGACGACCGAGGTGGCGGTTGCCGAAGAACCGAAACAAGAAAAAGAAGGCGCAATGGGCGGGGGTATGTCGGGCATGGGATATTAAAGAGCGCCTGCCTATAGACAGGCGCGGAATATTTAATTTAAAAAAACGCTCGACACAGGTGTCGAGCGTTTGGAGTTTATGGAGCGGAAAGCATTAGGTGAGCCGCGTCATTTTTGGATCACATTCGTGCGTATTTTTTCCCCGAAGCCGCCTGCAAATGGGGCATAGATCCCCGGCAGGGTGCGAGAGGGTCATCGTCTTACGTGTAGCGAATGTTGGACAAAAAACATGATAAAGCCCGGTATTTTCCGTGTCCGAGACCTCTTGCGTCTTCGGTGGCTGAAATCTCTGCGCTGTCATGAGTAGGTTCCTTATAATGGATGGTCTGTATCATGGAAACAAAGAACAAAAACTGTCTGCAGGATAACATGACACTTATATTTCGTCAAAATGTATTTCATTGCTAAAGAACGATTTGTTGTTGTATAATATAAAAATTATCAATATTTAATACTCTCTATTATCATCTATGGAACTCATCTATATTCTTGCGATCGCCGCCGTTATAATTCTATGGATCATTGCCGTATACAACAGTTTTATCCGGCTTATTACTCGTGCCGGTGAGGCATGGGCGGATATTGATGTCCAACTCAAGCGCCGCTATGACCTTATTCCCAACCTTATAGAATCAGTGAAGGGGTATGTGTCCCACGAGCGAACGACACTGGAAAAAGTGACCGAAGCGCGCACGAAGGCAATGGGCGCGCAGACGGTTGCCGAACACGCCGCCGCGGAGAATATGCTCACCGGCGCATTAAAATCCCTCTTTGCTGTTTCGGAGAGTTACCCTGATCTCAAGGCAAGCCAGAACTTCGTTGAGCTCCAGCGCGAACTTTCCGATACGGAAAATAAGATTCAGGCGGCGCGCAGATTCTATAACACCAACGTGCGCGATCTGAACATTAAAGTGGACACATTCCCTTCAAACCTCATCGCGAACATGTTCAAGTTCACAAAAAGAGAATTCTTTGAGTTGGAAGAAGGCGCGGAAGCAAAAGAGCCGGTGAAAGTAAGTTTCTAAATGCAGAAATACCATAAACTCGTACGCGATAATATTCCTGACATTATTCGTTCAAACGGAGAACGGCCGGTTACGCGTAAACTATCCGCAATTGAGTATAAAAAAGAACTTCTTAAAAAGCTTCAAGAAGAGGCAAAAGAAGTTTTTGAGGCAAAAGGAAAATTAGAGACAGTAAAGGAATTGAGCGACGTGCAAGAAGTACTTACCGCGATCTATAAAGCATTTGATATTGCGCGCGGCGATGTCACTAAAATGGCTCGCAAGCGAAGGAAAGAACGAGGGGCATTCACTCAGAAAATTTTTCTTGAACGAACTGAATAAATATGGCGACACTCTACACAGAACAAGACAGGAACATCAGAAAAACGTGGATGTTGATGACCGCGTTTTTGATCGTGGTCATCTTTATCGGGTGGGCGTTTTCTTATATTCTCCAAGCGCAAGGAATTCTGTATTTCGCGGTGATCTTTGCCGTCTTCATGAACGTATTTAGTTATTGGTATTCCGATAAAATTGTCTTGAAGATCTCCGGCGCAGCACCCGCTCCAGAGAGAGAGTATCGCGAATTGCACAATATCGTGGAAAATCTTGCTATCACCGCCGGGCTTCCGAAACCGCGCGTGTACATTATTACTGATCCGGCGCCGAATGCGTTTGCCACCGGACGCGACAAAGAACACGCAGTGGTGGCGGTGACCACTGGTCTTTTGGCGATATTGAATCGCACCGAACTTGAAGGGGTGATGGCGCATGAGCTTTCCCACATCGGCAACAGAGATATTCTTGTTTCCACTGTCGTAGTGGTGCTTGTCGGATTCGTGACGCTTCTTTCTGATTTTTTCATTCGCTCTACTTTTTGGGGGGGAGGCAGGGGAGGAGATCGTGATGGACGTGCGCAGGCAATTTTTATGATCATCGGCATTGTGCTCGCAATTTTGGCGCCCATTATCGCTACTCTTATCCAGCTCGCCATTTCGCGCAAGCGTGAATTTCTTGCCGATGCCTCGGGTGCGCTTCTGACGCGCTATCCGGAAGGGTTGGCAGCAGCGCTCCAAAAGATTGCCGCTGACAGTACAGAGATGCGGCGCGCCAATCACGCAACCGCTCATCTCTATATATCCAACCCATTCAAAGGGAAAAAAGCGGCAAGCTTTTTCGGCAAGCTCTTCATGACACATCCGCCCGTAGAGGAACGGATCAAAGCTTTGCGTAGCTAGTAGTAGGAATACGGATTTTCCTTTCGTTATTTTTTGCATTCGTCATTCCCATAGTGTATAACTTGATGATTGGAGGAGTGGCTGAGCGGTTTAAGGCGCATGCTTGGAAAGCATGTGAGGGTTTACGCCCTCCGCAGGTTCAAATCCTGTCTCCTCCGCCAGATGTCCTACTTTGAACCAAAGCAAATAAGGACATTTCAAATATATGGAAAAGAAAAATATTATTATTGGCATACTTATACTTTTATTGGGTATTTCTCTGTACTTAGCTCTTCAAAATAAAGGAGAGATTCTAACGACAACCACAATCATCACGCCCAGCGAGTCATTAAGATTTGCCTATGAAGAATCTTCACAACATTCCGCAATGGCAGATATCGCGGAGCTTTCTTGTTTCCCGGCAAGTCGGTTTGATTGCGGTGGAGGTAGCTGTACGGCTTCCGTTCCAGCAACTTACTATTTCGTAGATTATGGAACAGAGAGTGGAACCTATTTTAGGTGTGATGCTAAAGGATGTGATTCATACCCAGTTGAAGTAAATATTTCTGGAGAATTTACGCAATTTACTCCATCGCAAGGTCAAGCAATGATGTTCAAGGTTGCCACCGGAGATGTTCTGGATAACAAAGGAGAATTTATTGATATTGCTACACTCGGAACAGGAGTGATAGTATCTTCTGGAAAGTGCGAATTTAGAAAATAGTTTCTCTATGAAAAAGATCGTCTTTTATTCTTGGCAGTCAGATTTACCTAATGGTACAAATCGTACTCTTATTGAAGGTGTTTTGAAGGATGTTGCCAAAGAAATAGGGAGTGATGAAGATACTAATATCGAGCCTGTTATCGACAGAGATACTCAAGGTGTAGCTGGTGCACCAAATATTGCAACAGCCATTTTTAAGAAAATTGATTCAGCGGATATATTTGTTGCCGATGTCTCCATTATTGGAAGTGCGAAAAAGCGTGCAGTACCTAATCCGAATGTTTTAATAGAATTGGGGTATGCCCTGAAAGCATTGGGGCATGAGCGTATAGTGTTGGTTTTTAATACTGCGTTTGGTAAGATAGAAAAATTACCATTTGACTTAAGAATGCACAGAACTATCACGTATGAATGTTCTGAGTCTCTTGTGGACCGTTCTTCAATTAAAAAAGAATTGGCTAAAGATTTTAAGTCAGCATTACTTTCGGGTTTTTCCCATGAGATTCCAAGAGAAATATCTCCCAGCATAATTGATGTTATTAAAAATAACGTTCCAAGTAAAAAAATTGATTTACGGAAGTATCTGTCTGATTTATTGGTTAGATTGGAGAAGTTGCAACCTCCAATGTTTCGAGACGGTGGAACTGTGAAGGAATTGTTGTCAGCTATACCAACAACAGAAAATGTGGCTATAGAATTTGCAAGACTATCTGAAACAGTGGTGCTCATGAATGATTCTGAATCGGCAATGGAAATATTTCAGTGGTTTGGAAAGATTCTTACAAAATATGACCCTCCTGCAAATACATCAGGGAGAACATCAAACGCAGATGGTGATTTTTTTCGATTCCTGGGACATGACTTGTTTGTTTCTTTTGCAGTGCCTTTTTTGAGAGAAGAAAAATTCAAAGAATTAGGAATACTTTTAAAAGAGAACTTAAAAGTTGGTCCGACAAGCCACTCTCCGCAAGAAAGAAAAGAGAGATGGAATGAACTGGCACATTATTCTCCTCTACTTTCTGAGGAGAGTAAGAGAAGAAATCCACAAAGAGTATCACTGCAAGCTGATTTATTAAAAACTCGGCATGAAAAAGAAGAACTCTCGACCACTATTCCGTTTAAAGATTTTATGCAAGCAGATTTTTTTCTGTACTTACATGGCAAAGGAACCTCAAATGGTGAATATTATTTGAAATGGTATCCTCATTCCGTTATATACATGCAAGACACTCCAGTCTTTATATCAGAAGCTGTTGATTATCCGAAAGCAATGCAGTTATGTCATGCTTTGGAAATTACTGATACTGATGAATTAAAAAGACGACTCACTTCTTCACAAAAACTTCCGGATGTAAGGTATTCCGCAATTACTGATAGGGATATACAAGCTATTGGTAGCACGGGTGGTGCTCAAATTATTTACCCATCTGAGGAATAGTTGCTAAGTTATTTTTTAGTTAAAAAGTTGAGTAGATGACTTCATTCTTTCCCTTACCAAACTTTGGCTTCGACACTTCAAACCATTCAGGATGAACTTTG
Organism: Patescibacteria group bacterium; assembly: GCA_038063375.1. Taxonomy (NCBI): domain Bacteria; species Patescibacteria group bacterium. Next base: position 15,280 of record JBBTVG010000002.1, on the reverse strand, counting down.
AATATAGCCCGTAATTGCTTTATAATCGGATCAAGGGTCCTGAAAGTTAAGTGTTTTATAAGAAGTTTTGGTTCAAAGTTTAGGACACCCTCTCCGCACTGGCTATATTAACCATACCGAATACTTGGAGGTATGGTTAATATAGCCAGTCGATTGTGGGGGGCTGGATTTGAAAGACGGAGGCGGAGAAAAATTTGAAAAATTTTTCATACCGCCGAGTCAGGGTCGTGAGCCGTATAAAATTAATGAGCGAAGTGAATATAATTTTAACGGATTCCTGACCAAATCCTGTCTCCTCCGCCACGTGTGTGAAAGCGAGTAAGATATATCAAGGGAAGATCTCTCCGTAGAGTAATTCTTTTTCTTGCGAACGCGACCGGACAAGGTCTCTTCCGGAGGGATCAATAATGCTTGAGACGCCGGTTTTCATGGCTCGCAAAAGATACTTCCGCGTGGAAACCGCGGCGAATTTTGCGATGATGTGATTTTGTTCCGCAACGAGAGGACTGTCAAACACGCCGTCGGTTCCTATGGCAACAATAAAGCGAGATGTATCGCTCTTGATAAGTTTAGGGAACAGAATTTCCGAACAGATGAGAGCTGAAACAGCATCTCCCTTTATGGTTATCCCTTTGGCGTTTTCTCCCTCCGCAAGCGCTCCGACTGTCTTAAAGGGAAACCAAGCGACTGACCGTTCTGAGAACGGGAACAGTATTCTTTTGTGATAGATACTTGTGATATGCCCACCCTCCAGCACTACCAGAGAGCTGTAGCGGGATTTGTCTTGCATGCTCACTAACCCAACAACGAACGAAGTGTCGGAGTACGTTTCCGACAGATCAATGAGGTGTTGATATGAGCTCCTTACCGCCGGTTGTGTTGTTTCCGTGTGTTTTTGAGGTTCCCCCGTATCTTCGTTGAGGAGAATTGAAGGAAAAGCACTTTCGGGAATGAGTATCATCGCGGGGTTTTTCCTCAGTGCTTTTGTGATATCTCGCAAGACGCGTGGCTCATTTTCGGCAACATAATCACGTCCCGGCTGTACGAGAGCAATGGACAGATAAGATTGAGGCAGTATGGTTGGGAGATTTTTTATTGAGAAGTACCCATACACGTTCGCAAAGAGAATAATACCTATGAAGACGTAGAGATGAGGATTCCGAAAGAAAGAGCCGCACATCGCGTGGAACAAATTGACGCCTTTCATTTTGCCGATATGATGCAGAGTTTCTCGGGCAATGAAAAAAAGAATGATATTCACGAAAACCACCAAAACACTTAACACGTAGACTCCTCCGAAAACTGAAAGCTGGAGAAGAAATGGAGAATCATGAAGCGCGTAGCCGAGATTTCCCCATGTGAATCCGAGGGATATTTTTGCTCGCAGGTATTCGAACAAGATCCAACACAGTGGCAGAATGGTCAGGGGGGCAATCGGAGAAAAGTCTTCCCGCGTGATCCTCTTAAAGAGAAGGGAAAAAAGTCCCAACAGTATGCCGCTGAATAAAACTGCCGCAGAGAGGATAAGAAAGAGGATCAGTATTTTGTTCTCCCAGAGGATTCCGCTGACTTTAAGCCACCCCCACGCGTTGAGCGAAAGGAGAGGGTACGTCACTTTTCCGAAGTAGATCACTCCGGCGACCACTCCGCCCCAGAATACTTTTTTGGAAGAAATGCCTGAAGTATTGATGAACAGAAAGAGAGGAATAAGAGAATACCACACCAGCCACGTGAGATTAAATGGCGGCAAAGTAAACGCGAGAAGAACGCCGGAAATGACAGGAAGGATAAATAATTTTCCGCCACCAAGTTCTTTAATGGTATGCATAATATATGAGAGCAATTATATCACGCGTGAATTTCACGCTCAATTCACTCTTGAAACATCTGCTTTCAAAAGCTCCGCACAAAGGATATAATACCTCAACAATACCGAAAAAAGCCCCGCGAACGTCCATGACCACAAAGAAAACAAATAAAACAAAAGGAATTTCTGCCAGAGAGGGATATACCTACAAAAGGTCTGCCGGTGGGATCGATGAATACACATTGAATTCAAATGGTCTTCGAGTGCTTTTGAAGGAAGATCATTTTGCTCCCGTGGCAACGGTGATGGTCACCTATCATGTGGGCTCACGCAACGAGGCCCTCGGCCATACCGGCGCGACGCATCTCCTTGAACATCTCATGTTTAAGGGATCCAAAAAATATAACAAGAAAAACAAAAAACAAATTTGGAATTTATTGCAAACCAAAGGGGCGAGATTGAACGCGACCACATGGCTTGATCGCACCAATTATTTTGAAACAGTACCGGTGCAGTATGTGGAAACCGCGATCGCGTTTGAAGCAGACCGGATGCGCAACGCCTTCATCAAAGAGGAAGACCGGCAGTTGGAAATGACCGTCGTGCGCAATGAATTTGAGCGCGGAGAGAACAACCCCATTGAAGCGGTTGATAGGGACATCTGGGCTTCCGCGTACCAAGCGCATCCATACCACCATCCGACCATCGGATGGAAATCGGACATTGAACATGTTTCCATTGAACGGTTAAAAAAATTCTACGACACCTTTTATTGGCCCAATAACGCGACGGTCACGGTCATCGGCGACATTGATAGAGTGAACATTTTGGCGCTGGTGAAAAAATACTTTGGCGTACACAAACGCGCGCCGCATGAAATTCCGGATGTGTATACCAAAGAGCCGAGGCAACGAGGGCAAAGACGGGTCAGAGTGGAACGTCAAGGACAGACGAACATTGTCGGTGTCGCGCACAAAACTCCCGAAGGCCTGCACAAGGACACGTGCGCGCTTTTAGTGCTCTCGCAATTGTTGGGAGGAAGCAAGGGGAGCAGGTTGTATCGCTCTCTGGTAGACAAGGGATTTGCCACGAGTGTGGATATGTCCGACCATCCATTTCGTGATCCGGGTTTATTTATCACGTACGCTTTTCTTACTCCAGGGACGTCTCCCAAAAAAGTAGAGGATGCGGTAGTGCGGGAGTACGAAAAAATCAAACACGAGGAGATCAGTTCTTCCGAGCTCAAGCGCGCCATCGCGCAGTTGCAATCAAGTATTTTATTTGCTCGGGACGGATCATACACGATGGCGGGAAGTCTCAATGAAGCGCTGGCAATAGGGGACTGGACATTCTTCACGAATCTTCCCGCAAAGATCGGCGCGGTGACCGCGAAACAGGTAAGAGATGTTGCAAGAAAATATCTCACAGACGATCAAAGCACGATTGGATATTTCGTTGCAAAATAACAGGTTTTTATGAAAGATCAAGCTACACAATCGCATAAAGGGGGAGTGCATATCTCCGAGCACATCAAGGAAAGTACTCCCGTGGAAGGAATGCACCTCTTTACCCTGAAAAATAGCGCGGAAAGGATCGTCATCATCATGGGGAGTATGTTAGGAGGGCGCATGTATAGCCCAAAAGAAAACCCCGCACTTGCTGACCTGGTGGTGGCGATGCTTGACCAAGGTACCGTAAAAAAAGATAAAAACGCCATCAATGATGAACTTGAACATTTTGGCGCGTCCATTCAATTTTCTTCCAGTGAGTTCAGGGTGAATTTTACGGTAAGGTGCATGAGCAAGGATATTGAAAAAGTGCTCGCACTCCTCTCCGAACAACTGCGCTCTCCAAAGTTTGGAGCGGCCGAGTTCGCGATCATACAAAAGCGGTTGATCGCGGAGCTCTCGCTTGCGAAAGAAGATACGGAAAAAGTCGGGGCTATCGCTCTTTCTCAATCGTTGTTTCCCAAAGATCACCCAAATTATCAATTAGGTATTCCAGAATTAATAACAGCGATCAAGCAGACAAAGGTGCACGCGCTCAAAGAATTTCATAAAAAGAATTATGGATTTGGATCAGGCAATCTTGTTGCTGTTGGCGACGTGTCCCATAAAGAAGTAGAAAAAAAAGTGAAACATATCTTTAGTGGATGGCGGCAATCCCCACTCGTGCCGCTTCAGGGTTCCTACCAGAGAAAAATTGTATCTCGCGGAAAAAAAGAGAGAGTGTATATTCCCGACAAGACAAGCGTGAATGTATTGATGGGGCAGTCTGTCGGTATTAATAATACTCATCCCGATTATTATCCCTTATTGCTTGGCGTGCAGGCACTTGGTGGAGATTTTTGTGCACGCTTGATGATGGAGGTACGCGAAAGACAGGGGTTAACATACAGTATTTATTCACGGCTTGTCGGTACCGAGAGTGGTGCTGACGGTTTCTGGTTCATCAATGGAAGTTTTGCTCCAGCATTGTTGCAAAAAGGAGAGGATGCGACAAGAGAAGAGCTCTCTCACTTTGTGAAAAAAGGAATAAGTGCCAAAGAATTGCGTGAACGCAAAGAAACCATAATAGGTTCTTTTGATGTGAGTCTTGAGAGCACGCACGAATTGGCCGCTCTTGTCTTAAACAACAAAGAAGAGGGCAGAGAGAGGGGTTTCCTTGACCATTTTCCAGCTCTCATCAACGCTATCACGCAAAGCCAGGTGAATCGCGCCATTTTGCGATACATGAACCCGCAACATGTGGTCCAGATCACCGTAGGGACGATCGGTTCAAAAAACAAGAAAAGGTAATGTCTTCAAAAACCGATGCGAATAACGCAAACAGAACAATGTGAAACAAAGAGGCGTCTTTACAGACGTCCCTTTTTATCTTTTGTCACTCATTTTTAGAGTTATCCACTTTTTTTACGGGAGCAACCTGCGATACAATGAGTGTACGAAACTCATTAATAATTAATTCTCGTCTGTTCAGTGCTCCTCATCCTTTCCGGGTAGTGGGGTAAGGGGAAGACACTCAAAAAGTATGGTCAAAGGCGTGGAGGCAGCGAAAAATATCACGAAGCTCTTAAAAAGGGTCAAAAAACGAGACGGCACTGTTGTCTCGTTTGATATCACAAGAATTTCCGACGCCGTTGGGAAAGCGATGAAAGTTACCGGGGAAGGAAACGAATTTGACGCGCACCGGATCGCTGAAAAAGTGGTGCTGCACCTTTATAAATCCAACATCAAAGACAGCCTCTACACTCCTTTGGTGGAAGAGATCCAAGACACGGTGGAGCGTGAGCTCATTTGGGAGGATTTTGCCGATACCGCAAAGGCGTATATCTTGTACCGCGAGAAAAGAGCGCAAGCGCGCGCGGAAGGGATCGCTGTTCCCGAGCACGTGCGAAAACTTACCGAAGAGAGCAGTAAATATTTTCGCAACCAACTTGCCGAGTTTGTTTTCTATCGCACCTATGCGCGATGGATTGAAAATGAGGGGCGACGCGAGACATGGATAGAAACCGTGGATCGCTACATGGACTTCATGAAAGAAAATCTTGGTAAAAAGCTCGAGCCGAAAGAATACAAAGAAGTACGCGAAGCGATTCTCAATCATGAAGCGATGCCGTCCATGCGACTACTTCAGTTTGCGGGACCTGCCACGCGCAGAACAAATGTGTGCGCCTACAACTGTTCGTTCATCGCGCCCACTAAACTGCAGGATTTTGGCGAGATCATGTATATTTTGATGTGCGGTACGGGCGCCGGATTTGCCGCCGAGAGTTATAACGTACAGCAGCTTCCGCAGATCAAATTCCAGACGAGCAAAAAATTACCGACTCATGTTATTCCGGACACGAAAGAAGGGTGGGCTGATTCGCTCGTGTATGGCATGAAGACGTGGTTTGGCGGCAAAGACGTGGACTTTGATTTTGGGAAGCTCCGCGCGGCGGGTGCGAAATTAAAGACCATGGGCGGGCGCTCTTCCGGACCCGAACCTCTGCGAAGCGTGCTCTCCTTTACGCGCGCGAAGATACTGAATAAACAAGGAAGAAGACTCTCCAATATTGATGTACACGATATTATCTGCAAGATTGGCGAAGTTGTTGTTGCCGGCGGCGTGCGCAGAAGCGCGCTTATCTCTCTTTCCGATCTTGACGACGTGAAGATGCGTGACGCGAAGAAAGGCCAGTTCTATTTGACGGAACCGCAACGCTCTATGGCGAACAACTCTGCCGTATACATGGAAAAGCCAACGAATGAGGAATTTCTGGACGAATGGATCGCGCTTATGAAAAGCGGTTCAGGCGAACGTGGTATTTTCAACAGGGGGAGTTTGCACAAAACGCTCCCCGAACGCCGCTTGAAGGCACTCAAGGGGGATGTGCGACCTATCGGCACCAACCCTTGCGGCGAGATATTGCTGCAGTCAAAGCAGTTTTGCAACCTCTCGGAGGTAGTCGCTCGTCCCGAAGATACCAAGGAATCTTTACTTCGGAAGATACGAGTCGCCACCATTTTGGGCACCTATCAGTCAACATTGACGTATTTTCCTTACCTTTCAAAAGAGTGGAAAGAGAATTGCGAGAAAGAACGACTACTCGGTGTCTCCATCACGGGGCAGTGGGACTCTCCGGTAGCGCGTGATCCGGAGGTATTGGCGAAACTCAAAGAGGAAACGATCAAAGTAAATAAAAAGTACGCAGAGCGTTTTGGCACCAATCAATCAACATGCATCACGGCTGTGAAGCCTTCAGGCACGCTTTCACAGCTTGTGGATTCCTCTTCAGGCATGCACCCGCGACATTCCGAATACTATATTCGCCGAGTGCGCATCGCCGCTCATGATCCGCTTTTCGCCATGATGAAAGAGCAGGGGGTTTTGTACTATCCCGAGGTTGGACAGTCAATGGAAACGGCAAATACCTATGTGATTGAATTTCCGGTCAAGGCGCCCGCACATTCCATCTTTAAAGATCACTTGTCGGCTTTTGACCAGCTTGACCACTGGAAAAAAGTGAAACAAAGTTATACCGAGCACAACCCTTCCATCACTATCTCGGTTGGAGAAAACGAATGGGTGGGAGTAGCCAACTGGCTTTATGAGAACTGGGATCTAATCGGCGGTCTTTCATTCCTCCCGCGTGATAATCATGTCTATCAGCTTGCGCCGTACGAGGCCATTGATAAGAAGCGATATGATGAAATGGTGAAGCGCTTCGGCACAATTGATTTTTCAAAGATCGTTCTCCACGAAAAGTCCGACGCCACGGAAGTGAAAAAAGAACTTGCTTGTGTTGCCGGCGTGTGCGAGATATAGATCAAAACGCAACATAGCGATATCAGCAAAAACCTCCGCCTTGCAGCGGAGGTTTTTGATAGTTATGTGTTGTATCTATAAGCCGAATTCTGTACCGAGCACCATTTAGGCACTATGTAGTATTGGTAAGACAAAAACGTAATAAGTTGTCTTGATACCAAAACTATATAAACGCACAAATGGTGCTCGGCGACAGTTATTTATCTGGGCCACGCATTACTGCGCGGCTCAAGCGGCACCCTCCGCTCTTAAAACAGCGGAGTACGGCCTTGCACCCGGGTAAGGATTTAGCCGTTTCACCCGAGCACCATCTCTATCTCTTGTGAGAGAGACACAGATGGTGCTCGGCTACGCTTCCTTATGGAAGCGCCCACACGCCTTTCGTTGTGTGGCGTCTCTGCTCGCACCTCTCGGATTGCTCCGGACGGGGATTACCCGCTACCTTGCTCCCCGTCTAAGACGGGGGAGTGTTCGGACTTTCCTCCCCGACAATGTCGGGGCAACTGCCCGATACAACGTAAACATTATACAACAAGATATGGAAATTGCAACTGTGTACAATATTACCGCTTTGCTCCGCACTTATATTCTTGTATAATGTACACATTACCTACGTTAATTTTTACAGGAAGATACCATGAATAAACAGAATAATTCATTTTTTCCCTTAGACGCGATTGCTCTCGGCTTACTCATCATCGCAACGTTCCTGCTTCCTGTTTTCTTCCTCTCCACCAACAGTTTTTCCGTTGATTTTGCCAAAGGGGGTCTTTTGGCGATACTGGTCTCCCTCTCTTTTTTCTTGTGGCTCATTGCGCGCTTACGAGAAGGGGTACTTGCCATTCCGAAGAGTTTCATTCTCTTCAGTATGGGCGTCGTCACCGCGGTATTTCTTGCTTCATCCTTGTTTTCTCCCGCAGTGAAAATCTCACTGCTTGGGCTTGGTCATGAGACGGGAACTTTTGCCGTTTTCCTTGTCTTATTCTTGCTTATGTTTCTTTCCTCCGTATTTTTCCAAAACATGGACAAGATACTGTACGTTTATTCGGCTCTCGTGATGTCTGCTTTTGTATTGGCATTGTATCAAGGCGCTCGCCTCATATTCGGTATTGATTTTCTTTCATTTAATACTTTCACTTCTTCCGCCGCCAACCTCTTTGGGAAATATAACGACATGGCTCTCTTTTTTGGGCTTACGGCAGTTTTTTCGCAAGTGACGCTTCAGTTGCTCACACTCCGCGGCAGTATGAAGGTAATCCTTCACGCCCTCCTCTTCGCCTCTTTGTTTTTCCTTGCTCTTGCCAATTTCTCCCTTGCATGGATATTGGTGGGGACATTTTCCGTAGTGATCCTCGTCTACGGACTCTCGTTTGAGAGAAGGCGTGCGCAAGAGACAAGCGATGTTCCCACAGCGGTCAACCACATACCATTTACCCCTCTTGCCGTCGCGATCGTTTCTCTTTTATTCTTGTTGCCGGGTAATCTTGGAAATATATTAAGTACGAGCCTCGGTATTTCGCAGGTTGAAGTGCGACCCTCGTGGGAAGCAACACTTGAAATTACTTCACGCACGCTTTCTCTCAATCCGGTGCTTGGGATTGGTCCGAACAGGTTTGAACAGCAGTGGTTTTTCTTGAAACCGGACGGCATCAACGATACGCCCTTTTGGGATACGGGATTTGCGTTTGGTATCGGCATGATACCAACCTTTGCGACAACGCTTGGTATAGCGGGAATCCTTGCGTGGATGCTGTTCCTGCTCTCATTTTTATATACGGGCGCAAAAGCGCTCGTTACTCCGCATAAGGACAGGATCACCAACTACTTCATTTTCTCATCCCTTTTGTTGGCTCTCTACTTATGGATCGTGGCGGTGTTTTATGTCCCTAATATCGTCAATCTGAGTCTCGCTTTTCTGTTTACGGGAATATTCGTGGCAATGTTCATTAAAGGGGGCCTGGCAAAAAACTACAGAGTATCAGCCATTGATAATCCCAGAATCGGTTTTATCATAGTCCTTCTCTTGATCATCATGATCGTTGCGTCTGCCGTTTTGGAATACTTCTTCGTACAGCGGTTTCTTTCCGTGCATACGTTCAGCAAAGGAGTTACGACATTTAATGTGAGCGGGGATATCAATACCGCAGAATCACATATGCTGCGCGCCAAGGAACTCTACGAGTATGACCTGTATCTCCGCTCGCTTTCCGAGCTGCAAACCGCGCGTTTAAGCAACATTCTTTCCACAAGCGACGTGAGCGAAGACGTATTGCGCGCGCAGTTTCAGAATGCGCTCGGCGAAGCCATCGCCTATGCGCGCCGGGCAACCGAAGTGGATGCCACCAACTATTTAAACTGGGTATCACTCGGAAATGTCTACGCTTCCGTTGTTTCGCTTAATATTGAAGGCGCGTACGACAACGCACTTGCCGCCTACGAGAAAGCATTGGAAAGAAATCCCAAGAGTCCGGCGCTCTATCTCACTCTCGCGCGTCTCGAGGTTGCGCGCGGCAATATTGAAACAGCGCGCGCACGCATAGAAGAATCACTCGCGCAGAAGCAGGACTACGCGCAAGCGATCTTCTTTCTTTCGCAGATCGAGGCAAACGAAGGAAACATCAAAGCGGCAATTGAATCCACGGAGCGCGCGTCTTTGATCGCCCCGAACGATATCGGCGTGTTCTTCCAGCTCGGATTTTTGAAATACAAAGACGGAAATTATGGCGGAGCTATTGCGGCGCTTGAACGCGCGGTCACGCTTAACCCTGTGTACGCGAATGCGAAATATTTCTTGGGATTAAGCTATGACCAGGTAGGGAGAAGAGAGGATGCGATCACTCAATTTGAAGGTATTGAACAGCTCAATCCGGAAAACAGCGAGGTGAAGAAGATTCTCAAGAACTTGCGGGGGGATAGAGAGCCATTCACAGACGTGGCACCCCCGCTTCCTCTGCCGGAAAAACGGGACACATTGCCAATAGAAGGAGAATGATAATAAAAGGCGTGGTTACTGTTGAGTAGCTAAGCGACCAAAGAGAGATATCAAACAGAGAACCCTAAACGCCCTGAGCCGTGGTTCAAAGAATTTTAAACATTTTCAATAAAGAGTTTACAGGGCTTCACCAAGCGGCATACCTGCTCGGTGCCTTTGCGCTCCTTTCCCAAGTGCTCGCGCTTTTCCGCGACAGACTACTCGCGCATGTCTTTGGAGCAAGCACTACCTTGGATGTGTATTATGCGGCATTTCGTATCCCTGATTTCATTTATATTTCAATTGCTTCGTTTGTGTCCATTACGGTTCTCATACCGTTTTTGGTGGAAAAAATAGACCAGAATTCAGAATATGGAGGGGAGCGCGCCCGTGCGTTCTTGAGCGACGTGTTCAGTTTCTTTTTTCTCACCATTCTTTTTGTAAGCGGGGTCGCTTTTTTCATGGCACCGTTCCTTGCGGGTTTTATTGTTCCGGGATTCTCCCTGGAAGAGAAAAAAATATTCGTTGATCTGACAAGGATCCTCTTGGTATCACCGGTACTGCTCGGTATTTCAAGTCTCTTGGGGTCCGTCACGCAGACATACCGGAAATTTTTTGTATATGCCGGAGCGCCGGTTCTGTATAATCTGGGCATCATTACGGGAATTATATTTTTTTTCCCGTTATTTGGCGTTGTCGGCATGGTGATGGGCGTTATTTTCGGAGCCCTCCTGCATCTTCTGGTTCAATTTCCCGTGGTCATGAAACACGGGCTCGTTCCGCGATTTAAATGGCACATGAACTTCTCCGACATAAAGCGAGTGGTGGTATTATCACTGCCGCGCACCATTGCTCTTTCATCCAATCACATCTCCCTGATCGCACTCATTGCCCTTGCCTCATACATGGTGGAAGGATCCATCGCTGTTTTTAACTTTTCTTTCAATCTTCAGTCGGTACCGCTCTCTATCATCGGGGTTTCATATTCTGTCGCGGCGTTCCCGACATTGACCAGACTTTTTTCAAACGGGGAACGAATGAAATTCGCGGAACATATTGTAGCCGCGACAAGGCACATCGTGTTTTGGACAACCCCCGCCATTATTCTCTTTATTGTTCTTCGCGCGCAGATCGTGCGAACCATTCTGGGCTCCGGAGAATTTGACTGGTCAGATACCCGTCTCACGGCGGCGGCGCTTGCCGTGTTCTCGGTTTCCATACTGGCGCAGGCGCTCGTGCTTTTGTTCGTGAGAGGATACTACGCGGCGGGAAGAACAAAAATTCCGCTCGTGATGAATACTTTTTCATCGGCGTTGATCATCATATTTGGTTTTGTGTTCATGAAAATGTTTCAAACAAACGAGATGTTCCGCTATTTTATGGAATCCCTTTTGCGAATTGACGACATTCCCGGAAGCGCAATCGTCATGTTGCCGCTGGCATATTCAATGGGGATGATCATAAACGCCACTCTGTTGGGACTGTTTTTCAGCAGAGATTTTAAGGAGTTCTCTCTTTCTTTGAAACGAGTCTTTGCGCACATCTTTGCGGCGTCGGTCATTATGGGTTTTGTGGCATACCGCTTTCTCTCGGTGTTTGGCAACATGTTTGATATCAACACGTTCTGGGGTATTTTCCTGCAGGGACTTTTTGCCGGAGGGCTTGGTGTTGTTGCCTGCATCGTAGTTCTCAAGATGCTCGGGAACAGAGAACTGGAAGAAGTGAGCGCCAACCTCAAACGCCGTCTCTTTAAGGTGCGTGTCATTGCGCCTGATCAGGAGGAACTGTAAGATGCCGAATGTGTTGACTTCTTGCAGATAGTGTGCTTTAATGGCGTTAGCACTTTGTTCTCACAAAAAGGAGGAGACATGAAAGACACGAAAGACGCAAATAAGCTGGCCACATGGTGTTCGTTGTTGTCCATCGCCAGTATTATGACCTCTGTCTGGTTTTTTTATGAAAGGCTTCATAAAAGCGGTATTGTACTGCTCGCCATTGCGCTCATCTTTTTTTTCGCAGCTGTCTATTACCTGTCCAACTCGGACAAAACAAAAGCCGACCGAAACGTTTTTAAATAGCGACTACGGAACCTTTTTACTTTTTAAACGGCGCGTTTCGCGCCGTTTTTGTTTGCATGTATCTATGATATGCTTGGTAGATATTATGAAGAATATAAGAAATTTCACCATTATTGCCCACATTGATCACGGCAAATCAACGCTTGCTGACCGCATGCTTGAGCTGACGGGCACGATTGAGGCGCGCAAAATGAAAGAGCAGGTCTTGGACAATATGGACCTTGAGCGCGAGCGCGGCATCACCATCAAGATGCAGCCGGTGCGTATGCGTTACAATTCCCATGGAGAAGAATATACGCTCAATCTTATTGATACGCCCGGACACATTGATTTTTCATACGAGGTATCCCGCGCGCTCAAAGCGGTGGAGGGATCCATTCTCTTGGTGGATGCCACGCAAGGCGTGCAAGCCCAGACATTGACCGTGCTTGCAATGGCACGCGAGCTGGGACTTGTCATTATTCCTGTTATCTCCAAAATTGATTCACCCCTTGCTCGCATAGAAGAAGTGAGAGGGGAGGTCGCGAAACTCTTGGAATGCGATAACTCCTCCATTTTTGAAGTATCCGGCAAGACCGGACAGGGGGTAGAAAAGCTTTTGGAGGAGGTCATCGCGCGCATACCGCCCCCGCATGAAGCATTTCCGGGGACAGACAGCGCACGAGCGCTTATCTTTGATTTCCAATATTCAAACCACAAAGGCGTTATTGTTTTTGTGAGAGTGTTGGACGGCACGATTGCCAAAGGATCCTTACTTACACTCATTCAGACAAAAGAGCATTTTGGAGCGATCGAGACAGGAATTTTTTCTCCCGCCCCAATCCCGAAAGACTCATTATCTGCGGGAGAGATCGGTTACATAATAACGGGGATAAAAAAAGCGGGGGCCGCGTCGGTGGGAGATACGATTACATTGACCAAAGCGCCCCTCCCGGCCCTTCCCGGATATATGAACCCGCGGCCTGTCGTGTGGGCGTCCATTTATACGGAGAGTCAGGATGATTTTCCGCTCCTTCGGAGTGCTCTCGGAAAACTTAAATTATCAGATCCGTCGCTTTCGTACGAGGAAGAAACGTCAGGGACGCTCGGCCGCGGTTTCCGGTGCGGTTTTTTGGGTATGCTTCATCTGGAGATTATCTCGGAACGTTTGAGAAGGGAATTTGACCTGGATCTCGTGGTTGCAACCCCGTCTATCACATACGAGGTGGAATATCTGGACGGCAAGAAAAAAATAGTTTATTCTCCCGCTTTATTTCCCGACCACGGAACATACAAAGAAGTGCGCGAGCCGTGGGTTTCGGCGCGTATCATTACTCCCGGTACATATTTGGGCGGAATCATGCAAATACTCCATGACCATGAAGCGGAAATGGGGAATTCGGAAACGTTCGGCGATAATCGTGTTTCCCTTGAGGTAGTTATGCCGCTTCGGGAGCTTATGCGGAACTTTTTTGATGAGATGAAAAGTGTTTCTTCGGGATTTGCGTCCCTCGCCTATGAGATCATAGATTCACGAAAGGCGGACGTGGCACGGCTTGATATTTTGGTTGCCGAGGAGGTTATGCCGGCATTTTCCCGCGTAGTGTCTTCGCGCCGTGCCGAAGAAGAAGCCAAAGAAGCGGTAGGGCGCCTCTATAAAGTGCTTCCTCGCCAATTATTTGTCGTAAAGATCCAGGGCAAAGTGCTTGGACGCATCGTCGCTTCAGAGACGATCTCCGCACTGCGAAAAGATGTGACGGCAAAGCTCTACGGAGGTGATATTACGCGAAAAATGAAATTGCTTGAAAAACAAAAAAAGGGAAAGAAAAGAATGAAGCAAGGAGGCAAGGTACACATTCCCCAAGAGGTGTTCCTGAAGATGATCCGAGGAGGGAACGACAGCTAACCTTACAGAGTCTTAAAGGAAGATAGGGCTGTAGAGAAGCACCATGCTAATAGCAATAAAAATGGCCAGAATTGACCAGATGACCTTGATGGTTTTTTTGTGTTTCTTGTTGAACATAAGGGAGTATTAAATGTATAGTATAAGATATACTATATAATATGCAATAGATATTTACCATGTTAGACTTCCAGCAAAAAAAGAAATTACGCAAAGCGATGTACTCAAAAGTGGTGCTATTCATATTGAGTATCGTTGCTCTGTTTCTGGGGAATGCGACATGGAATGTCTATCAGAAATACAGTGAAGCGCGGCAGAACGAAGAGATCGTCTCAAACGAAATTCAAAAGCTACAAGAGCGGGAACGTGACCTTTCTGTTGACATAGCGCGACTGAATACTGAGCGGGGCGTTGAGGAAGAATTGCGGAAACGGTTTGGGGTTGCCAAGAAAGGGGAAGAAGTGATGGTCATCGTTGAACCGACCGTTCTTGATGGGCAAAATATTGTCGACAATGAAGGGCAAAAAAAAGGATTTTGGCGTTCTCTCTTCTATGTGTTTACCGGTGGCGAGTGAGACATAATGGAATACGCGGATATAGTTTAGTGGTAGAATGGATGCTTCCCAAGCATCGGACGGGAGTTCGATTCTCCCTATCCGCACCAAAAGAGTACTTTTTGCAAATATAACGGCTGTGCTATAATACAAATCTATTAACAAATATTTAAAATGCATATGAAGAACGTAGCAATATACAGTACACCGACATGCTCGTACTGCAGGGCGGCAAAAGAATTTTTCGACGAAAATAAAATAGCATATACAGAATATAATGTTGCGTCTGATGCACAAAAGCGCAGTGAAATGATAGAGAAAAGCGGCCAGATGGGCGTTCCGGTGATTGCCATAGGTGACGAGTTGGTTATTGGTTTTGACCAGGAGAAACTCTCAAAATTACTCGGGCTCTAATCCTTCTTACGTATCAAAAAAACCGTTCCGATTATATCGGAACAGTTTTTGATTGTGGTGCCCTCGGCAGGACGCTTTGCTATCGAACTCGTCGCACGGCTCCTCTTTAAAAACCCGCGGTTTTTAATATTTTCCTCCACGGGGAACTTCCGTTCCCCGACCCCCTCCCGTTCGATTCCTGCCGAGAACAGTCGCTCACATGCGTTCACTTTATGCCCTCGGCAGGAATCGAACCTACATCGAGCCCTTAGGACGGGCCAGTTC
>JBBTVG010000001.1 GCA_038063375.1 Patescibacteria group bacterium | reverse complement strand
AGGTGGTTAGAGCGCGTCACTGATAATGACGAGGTCCCAGGTTCGAGTCCTGGCATGCGCACAATGTACTGAATCTGTTAGAGCGGAGAATGCTCATAAAATCACATTCTCCTGATAATGACGAGGTCCCAGGTTCGAGTCCTGGCATGCGCACACAGTACACAACGAAGAACATAGTCATTTGACATCTCACTGCCATTTATAATGACGAGGTCCCAGGTTGAGCTACGACATTAGGAGCGTCGCAAGATCTTTTGAGATAGATTGGAGCACAAAGTGCGAACAATATATCCAAAAGGTGTACGGAATCTGTAAGATTCGAGCCTGCTTGCCGGCAGGCAGGTCCTGGATTGTGCACAGTGCATTTAATATAAAGTTGAATCGTAAGACATAATGACGCATATGCCAACACTTTACATTGTGGCGACACCGATAGGGAATCTGGAAGATATCACGCTTCGGGCGATTCGCGCGCTCAAAGAGGCGGATCTCATCTTGTGTGAAGACACGCGAGTGACCAAAAAACTCTTGCAAAAATACGAGATTGAAACGCCGACCATGAGCTACCACGCGCACAGCAAACTGTCCAAGGTAGACAAAATCTTCGGACTCTTGGAAGAAGGGAAGAATCTCGCGCTGGTTTCGGACGCGGGGACACCGACTATCTCAGACCCCGGCGTGCTTTTGGTGTCGCAGGTAAAAAAGCATTTCGGCGAGCACGTGTCAATCGTTCCGATACCGGGTCCCTCTGCGGTCATCGCCGCGCTTTCCGCGAGCGGTTTTCCCGCTTCGGAATTCGTGTTCTTGGGTTTTCTGCCGCACAAAAAGGGAAGAGAAACGCTCTTTAAAGAGATAGCGGACTCAAAAAAAACCGTGGTGTTCTACGAATCTCCCCATCGCATTGTAAAATCGCTTGCGTCATTGTCTTTGCATGTTGGTAATGACCGCCAGATCGTTTTAGCACGAGAACTCACCAAAATATATGAGCAGTTTCTTTCAGGTTCTGCTCTTGAGCTCGAAATTTATTTTACCAAGAATCCGGACAAGGTGAGGGGAGAGTTTGTGGTCATGGTTTCAGGCAAGTAGCGCCTGAGAGGAAAGGGTCAGGTGCCATTCGCGCTGCGTTTCCGGCGTGTGGATTTCGGCTATCGCGTGTTATAGAGTATAATGGTTGAAATTAAGATCATCTTTTTAAAAGAACCGTTATTTATTTTATTATGACAAAAACACAATTTCTCATGGTTATGGGTTTCATGGTCGCCATTATGCCTTTTTTGGGTTTCCCCGGCGGCGTGAAAGATGCAGGCATCACACTCCTTGGCATCACGGTCGTTCTTGTAAGCTTTCTCTTGGGAAGGCGCGCAAAACAAGATGACCGGAATTTTTCATCCGCGCCAAGTGAAACGGATGCGTTTGTTGACAACGAGCATAAGTTTTACCACACAAGAGGGACAGATCAGACGGAAGACACCATAAGCGCAGAAAACACGAAAGCACATTAATCTCAATTGCCGATGAGACAGAATAAAGGAAAATTTTTAATTGCGGGGATATTTGTAGCGGCGTTATTTTCTTTGACATATTTTAGCGCGCCGCTTTTTTCTTTGGAGTACGAAACCGCGCCGGCAGCCGCTCTTACCGGCGCGGAAGAAGCAATTGACGCCTCCTTGCCGGAACCGGAACCCCTCTTTGTCGTAACTCATATTCCTACACCGAAAGCGGTCAAAGCAATTTACATGACCAGTTGGGTGGGGGGGACAAAAGATCTGCGCGAGAGGCTTGTGGGCATTGTGGACGATACGGAAGTGAACGCCATTGTTATTGATATCAAGGATTACAGCGGCCAAATCGCTTTTGAGGTACAAGACCCGCTCTTGCGAGAGGTCGGCGCCTCCGAGCGTCGCATTCCCGATATCAAGGAATTTATCGGTTACCTCCATGATAAAAATATTTACGTGATCGGGCGCATTTCGGTTTTCCAAGATCCGGTTTTTGCAAAAAAATACCCCGAACTGGCGGTCCAAAAGGAAAGTGATAAAACCGTGTGGAAAGATTATAAGGGACTTTCTTTTGTTGATGTGAGCGCCAAAGAATTTTGGGATTATATCGTAGCTCTCGGAGAAGAATCATACGCGGTTGGTTTTGACGAGCTCAACTTTGATTACATTCGTTTTCCTTCGGATGGGAACATGAGGGATATTTATTATCCCTTGAGCGAAAAACGGATTCTTGAGGACCCTATTGCCGGCAAAGCATCCGCGCTTGAAGATTTTTTCGTCTATCTCCACCGAAAACTTTCCCCGACAGGCGTGGTGCTTTCGGCCGATCTGTTCGGCATGACCATGACCAACAAGGACGATTTGAACATCGGACAAGTACTTGAGCGCGCGGCGCCCTATTTTGATTTTATCGCTCCCATGGTGTACCCCTCTCATTACCCCAAGAACTTCAACGGGTACGACAACCCCAATAAGTATCCGTACGAAATAATAAAATTTTCCATGGACAAGGGAGTGGAGCGGCTTATTGCGGCAAGCTCAAGTCCTGACAAACTGCGCCCATGGATCCAAGACTTTGATTATGGGGGCAATTACGATATTCCGGAAATACAGGCGCAAAAAAAGGCGGTGTATGACGCGGGCCTTACTTCCTGGATGATCTGGGATCCTTCCAACCGCTATACCGTCGGCGCTCTTGATAAAGAATAGAAAACGTAATACTTTCGCCGGAGTTTTGTGGAAATGAAAAGCAACGCTTAACGCGTTGCTTTTTCTTTAATACCATATACGATATACTCTACCTATATATGGACGAAAAGAACCCAATCACCTATTTTGCCGAAACCGATTTTCGTAACAAGAAAGAGAAGTTTGGCATTAAGGCATCGGACCGGACGCGCCATGTCTACACCATTGGTAAGACGGGTATGGGAAAGTCTACACTCCTTGAGAATATGGCGGTGCAGGATATCCAAAACGGCAACGGCATCGCGTTTATTGACCCGCACGGCGGAACGGCGGAAAAATTACTTGATTATATCCCTGAACACCGCATCAAGGATGTGGTCTATTTCGCGCCGTTTGATATGGAGCACCCCATTTCTTTCAACGTGATGGAGGACGTGGGTTATGACAAGCGCCACCTTGTGGTTTCCGGTCTCATGAGCGCATTTGAGAAGATATGGGCGGACGCATGGAGCGCCCGCATGGCATATATTTTGAGCAATACGCTTTTTGCGCTTCTTGAATATCCCGGTTCTACGCTCCTTGATATCAACAAGATGCTCGTGAACAAGGAATTCAGAAAGAAAGTGGTGGATAACATTACCGACCCGTCCATCAAATCATTCTGGGTTGATGAGTTTGCAAAATATTCCGATCGCTACGCGCAAGAGGCGACGCCGGCAATCCAGAACAAAGTGGGGCAATTCGTTTCCAACCCTCTCATCAGAGATATCATTGGCCAGCCGAAATCCTCGTTTGATATCCGCGATATCATGGACAACAAGAAGATCTTCATCATGAACCTCTCCAAGGGGCGCATCGGGGAGAGTAATACCAATTTGCTCGGAAGCATGCTCATCACAAAGATCTATCTCGCCGCGATGTCCCGCGCCGATCTCTCAAACCATGAACTTGCCGCGAAGCCGAATTTCTATTTTTTCGTGGATGAATTTCAATCGTTTGCCAACAAATCGTTTGCGGATATTTTGTCTGAGGCGCGAAAATACAAGCTCAATCTGACCATCGCGCACCAATACATTGAGCAGATGGAAGAGGAGGTGCGGAGCGCCGTATTTGGTAACGTCGGGACGATGATCGTGTTTCGTGTCGGGTCGTTTGACGCGGACATATTTGAAAAAGAGTTCGCGCCGACCTTTATGGCGGAAGATGTCGTAAATTTGGGTTTTGCGCAAGTCTACCTCAAGCTCATGATTGACGGAGTGAGTTCAAAACCGTTTTCCGCAATGACGCTTCCTCCCATCGCACTCCCTCCGGTGTCTTCTCGCGACAAGGTGATCGAGTCGTCACGGAGACTGTATGCTCGTCCGCGCACGGAAGTGGAAAAGATAATCAGGGAGCGAATAAACGAAGAGGGAATACCCAAGGAGAAAGAAAAGAAAGATGCCGCGCCCAGTATCGTTTCGGCAGGTAAAGAAGGCAATGTCGGGAGAGGGAGGAGAGAAGAGGAGCGGGAGAAGCCTGCCACAGCAGACAGGCCTGCCGTGGCGGAGAGGAAACATGTCCCCGACCCAAGAAGACAGTTTCCACCCAAGGAGCACGCACCAGAATTCAAAAGACCCGAGGCCATAAAAGAACAAACGCCTCCTCCTACTCCCGCAGTGCTTGAGACGCAGAGGACGGACAGGAGGCAGGGGTACGCACCGCGTCGCACCGAGGCACCCTCCGAGAACAAGAATCAATTACGCGAGGCGCTTGCCGGTATCCTTAAAGAACAGCAGGCAAAAGAACAGCAAGAGGCAAAACAAGAAGCAAAAACAGAAAAGAGAGAAAAACCTACTCTGCCACTGACACCCACTCCCGCCTCTGCGCACACGAAGCAGGAAAGTGGTACGCACAACGGAAGCATCAAAGAAATCCCGGAAGAAGCGCTTAAAAAAATTCTTGAGTAAAAACGTACGAACATGTTGAAGAGACATCTGTCCTATTTCTTTCTTTTATGTGTCACGGTGTTCAGCACGCCTTTTTTCGCAGGAGCGCAAGTGGTCATCAATGAAATTGCGTGGATGGGGACGAATGATTCCGCGTCAAATGAGTGGGCTGAGCTCGCAAACACTGGGAGCTCTATTGACCTTACCGGATGGATACTTCGCATTGAGGGGAAAAAAGATATTGCGCTCTCTGGAAGCATTGCAGGGAATGGCTACTATCTCATTGAGCGTACCGACGATAACACGGTTCCGGATGTGCCTGCCGATCTTATCAATCCGTTCGGCGGATTTCTCGACTCAGGTGCTATACTCGTACTTCTTGATGGAAACGGAAATGAAAAAGATCGGGTTGATGGAAGTGATGGATGGAAAATCGGCGGGGGAGAAGTGAAAGGAAATAAAAGTACCAAAGAAACTGCGGGGCGGAGTGGGAGCGTATGGATTACCGCCGCACCAACACCGCGAGCAATAAATGTTGTCTCACCGACAGCAATCGACAGCACTTCAGAACAGGAAACTTCCACCACAAATACTTCTAACACAAACTCAAACAATGTTTCTTCCGGATTCCCCGTGGAGCCGCAGATATACGCGAACGCGGGTTCTGACAAGACAGTTCAGGCGGGAGCGGATGTGCTATTTGAAGGGCAAGCACTCGGCATAGAAAAAAAGCCGCTCCCGAACGCGCGCTTTATTTGGAGCTTCGGTGATGGAGGCACAAAAGAGGGACAAAACGTTTTGCATCATTATTCATACCCGGGGGAATATATCGTAGTGCTTGATATCGCATCGGGTAAATTTTCCGCATCCGACAGAGCGCGCGTGCGCGTGATCCCCGCATCCATCAGCATCAGTGCTGTTGGAGTTGGTACAAATCCTTTTATTGAGCTTTCCAACACATCTCAAACAGAACTGGATATTTCATGGTGGCGTCTCTCCGCGGGAGAACATTACTTTACGATACCGAAAAACACGTTTATTCCTCCCGAATCGCCTATCCGTTTTGTCGCTTCGGTAACGGGGCTTCCCTCGACAAGCGGGAGTGATGTGGCGCTTCTATATCCGAATGGCGAATTGGCGTACCGCTACGGAACAGAAGCCATTGATGCGTCACCAGTCGCAAAGAGCGTCGAGGAACGTGTGAGCACGCAATCTGCTTCTCTGCCTGTTGTTTCCGCCTCTTATCCTCAAGCAACGAAAGAGAACGGAAGTGCGCGAGCTGAACAAGAACTCGGCTCCTATGAGGAAGCGTCCGACACTCCTCTCGCGCTTACCGCGGGAGCTTTGATGCCTCTGGAGGCAACACAGGAATCCTCGCTTACCAAGTGGCTTCTGGCGCTTTTCGGTGTAACCTTTACGGGGGTCGCGGGAGTTATATTCATCAGACGCAAAGAAGAAACCACAGAAGGCTTGATCAGCGCGAACGAGATCACGATTTTGGATTAAGCTCCCAGTGTCTAGATAACTCCCATCTGGATGCTTTAGCGGCCGGCAACCGGCCGCTTTTTTTTGTGTCTGGAATACGGTATAGTTGCCATATGCAAAATACGGCGACAAAGAAGACCATCCTCGTTACCGGCGGCGCGGGCTTCATCGGTTCGCATCTGTGCGAGCGGCTTGTGAAAGATGGACATACGGTCGTTGCGCTCGATAACTACTTTACCGGTTCGCGCGAAAATCATGTGGCGGGAGTGGAATACCGTGAAGGACACACAAAGGATATTGAGCGTCAAATTCCCGAGCAGGTTGATATCGTGTACCATTTAGGCGAATATTCGCGCGTGGAAAAAAGTTTTGAGGATATTGAACGGGTATGGGATTTAAATCAATTTGGAACGTTTGCAGTACTTGAATTTGCCCGCCGTCGCGGAGCAAAGCTTATCTATGCCGGTAGTTCAACTAAGTTCGGCGACAAAGGCCTTGGCCGTGACCAGAGCCCGTATGCGTGGAGCAAGGCAAGTATGACTGATCTGGTGAAAAACTATGGTGAGTGGTTTGGTCTTAAGTACGCAATTACTTATTTTTATAACGTGTATGGTCCGCGGGAACGATCGAACGATTTCGGTACCGTTGTCGCAATCTTTAAAGAACAATATGCGCGCGGATTACCGCGATCGGTCGTTTTCCCCGGGAACCAGGCGCGTATTTTCACGCACGTTGATGATATCGTAGACGCGCTCGTGTTGGTGGGGGAGAATGGAAGCGGTGATGGATATGGCATCGGTGGTGAGGAAAAGCTCACTATTCTTGAGCTTGCGAAACTATTTGGTGATGATGTTGTGATGTTGCCAGAGCGACAAGGCAATCGTATGGAAGCAGCCATTGATTCTTCCAAGACTCGCGCGCTCGGGTGGGCTCCGAGAAGATCGTTGCGGGATGATATCGTCGAGTTTATTGCAAGAACAAAACCATCTCCTGCTTCGGAGAAACGCGTACTTGTCTTTACAACCACATTCCACCCCATTTCCGGCCCTGCGGAGAACGCGCTCGCTACACTGATGGAGCAGATGCCTGGCATGCAGTTTGATATTATTACTGCCGCGCACACAAAAGACGCGATTGGGAAACCCTCCCATATTTCAAATGGGACGGTCTATCGTGTAGGATTCGGGAATCGTTTTGACAAGTATCTTTTACCGTTTTTGGGGCGTCACAAAGCGTTTGAACTTGCGGAGAAGCATAAGTACCTTTTTGCTTGGTCTCTGATGGCAAGTTATGGTGCGTTACCGGCACTTGCTGTACGGCGCCGCAAACTCGTGCCGCTCCTCATTACCCTTGCCGATCAGACCCTTTCCTGGTATGAGCGCCTATTTTTGCGCTTCGTACTTTCGCGGACCGACCAGGTGTATGCCTCTGGCCGCGAACAGGAAAAGAAGCTCGTTTCGCTTGAATCACGCATGCGCGCGCGTAAATCACTTGGTGCGGGGGATGTATTCGCAAGTCAAATTCGCTTCGCGTACTCGGTATTACTGAGAAAACAAAAGGACGTATGAAAAAAATTCTCATTTTTTCTCTCGCGTACTATCCTCACCATATTGGCGGAGCCGAGGTGGCGATCAAAGAGATCACTGACCGCATTACACCCGAGGATATTGAATTTCACATGGTAACGCTTCGCTTTGATTCTACGTTGCCAAAGGTGGAGAAGATCGGCAATGTGCTTGTGCATCGTATCGGATTTACAAAAGATCGTCCTTCAATGGCGGATCTCGGGAAGCTTCCACTCTATTTGAATAAGATAATTTTCCAGTTCTCTGCCGCATGGGAAGCGCACCGTCTGCACAAAAAATATCAATATGACGCCGTGTGGGCAATGATGGCGCATGGAACAGGAGTTCCCGCGGGACTTTTCAAAACATGGAATCCAAAGGTTCCGTACCTGCTTACGCTTCAAGAAGGTGACTCTATCCCATACATCAAAAAGAAGATGCTCCCGCTCTGGCCGCTTTTTGTACGCGGATTTACTAAAGCCGATTGTATCCAGCCCATTTCAACTTTTCTTGCGAATTGGGCGCGCGGTATGGGATACAAAGGGAGTATTAAAGTCGTGCCAAATGCCGTGGACACGGCGCATTTTTCACAAAAGTATCCCAAAGAAGAATTGGACGCCCTTAAGCGAAAACTCGGCAAGAAACCGGACGAGAAATATATCATCACGACCTCGCGGCTTGTGCACAAGAATGCCGTTGATGATGTGATTGTGGCGCTCTCTTACTTACCAAAACAAGTGAAGTTCTTGATATTGGGAATCGGGCCGGATGAAACTGCGCTGAAAGACCTGGCAAAAGAAAATGGTGTGTCCGATCGCGTCATGTTTTTGGGGCAGGTGGATCACAAGGAAATGCCGAAGTATCTGAAAATATCGGATGTCTTTACGCGCCCCTCGCGTTCGGAAGGATTTGGCATTTCATTCGTGGAGGCGATGGCCGCCGAGATCCCCGTTGTGGCAACCCAAGAGGGGGGCCTTGCCGATTTCTTATTTGACCCCGATCGAAATAAAGACAAAAAACCGACTGGTATTGCGGTGAACGCAAGCGATCCTAAAGACCTCGCGCGCGGGCTCAAACGTGCCCTGGAAGACACAGAGCTTCTGCGAAATATGGTCCCGCAGGCCGCGCGCATGGTGCGCGAAAAATACGATTGGAACTTAATAGCGAAGAATATGCGCGAGAAGGTATTCGGATCGTTATTTGAGAAATAAAACGGCTCATTTCTAGATGCTTGACGCGAGCATGTTTTTTTGTAATATGAACGTAGGGTGATAGGGTATTTTCTTTGAGAAAAAAGGGGGAATTATGACTGCGAAAAGAAAGCTCATTGTCGGCGAGATAACCGGCGCGATCTTTTTATCTGAAGAGTTAAACAAAGAGATCTTTCGAATGGCGGAAGCATTGACCAATGAACCGCTGGTGCGTCCGTCCGGCGCCCACCAGCCACTCATTCATCTTTGGAGTGTTGACGCGGAGGACGGTATACCCGGAGAGTTTTTGGAAATTTTCTTTGACGCGTTCGCAGATGCTTATTTTAAGCCGCTTGAACTCGCTGAATATCTGGTGATATCGTCCGATGGAATGATAAGCGTGGTATTCAAAGAGCACAAGATGATCAATGTCATAAGAGATGAGAGTATCCGTGTTTTTTCAAAGTCTTGCGATGGTGACATAGCGACGATAGCAACAGGGGAAGATGTGTGGACGCCGGCCATTTTTTTGGGACATGATTTCAAGGAAAATTCATTTTTCAATCTGAGGATTCCTTACGAAAAGATGTTTCCGGAGCGTCTCGCGGTGGGACATTTTACGAGAAACTACGGATTTAAGAAAATAATGGAAAGAAGCAACAAGGGGCGGTAACGCCCCTTTTTTTCTTGTGCTATCTTCTGTATGATGTGGCTATGCGTATTCTCATAGCCACAGGCCTCTATCCGCCCGATATCGGAGGGCCTGCCACTTACAGCAAGCTTTTGAAGGACGAGCTCCCCAAGCGAGGCATTGAAGTAGAGGTGCTTTCCTTTGGTGAAGTGCGACACTTGCTCCCGCTTGTGCGCCATATTGTATACTTTTTTAAGGTATTGCGGGCAGGGAGGTCGGCTGATCTTTTTCTTGCTCTTGATCCGGTTTCTGTTGGGTTTCCGGCGACCCTTGTTTCATTATTGCTGCGGAAACCACTCGTGGTTAAGATCGTAGGCGACTACGCGTGGGAGCAGGGAACACAGCGATTTGGCATTACAGACACTCTTGATGACTTTGTTGTAAAACCCGCGCGTCATCCGTTCGTTCTTCTTTTACGCTCCACCCAGCGAATGGTGGCGAGACGCGCGAAACACATCATTGTTCCGAGCGCGTATCTCAAGCGTATTGTGACGGCATGGGGAATTACGGAAAAAAAAATTTCTGTCATATATAATGCGTTTGACACCGTAACGCATACCAAAGAAGAGAAGGACGAGATCCGCGCTCTTTTGGATATTTCCAATCACGCAATTTTCTCAGCCGGACGCTTGGTTCCATGGAAAGGATTTGCGGCGCTTATTGAAATCATGCCGGGCATCCTTGAAGAATTTCCCGACGCGTCACTTTTTATCGCAGGCGAAGGCCCTCTTTGCGGGACGCTTGAAACGCTTATCAAGAAACACAACCTTGGAGGTCATGTGCGTATGCTCGGCGCGTTACCTCAAGAAACGCTCTTTCGGTATATAAAAGCAGCGGATGTGTTTGTGCTAAACACCGGCTATGAGGGGTTTTCCCATCAGCTTCTTGAAGTGATGAGTACAGAAACGCCTATTATTGCTACTGATGTGGGCGGCAACCCGGAGCTCATTGAAACGGGTGTGGAAGGAATCCTTGTCAGCTACAACAACAAGGCGGAGCTTGAAAGCGCAATTCGAGAAATATTACGGGGGCATATTGATGGCCGAGCGCTTGCGCGTAACGCGCAGAAGAAAGTAATGCAATTCACGAAAGAGCGCATGCTTACTGAAACCGTTCGCACTCTCATGTCACAAATATGAAAGTCATCATAATATCATCGGATAGGAAAATATTTGAGGGTGGTTCTCCGGTAGAGCGGAGGATGATCGAGTACGGGGCGCTCGTAGAGGAGCTTCATATCATTGTGTTCACTCAATCGGGTTTTGAAAACAAAAATCCGGGACGAAATATATCGGTTTATCCCACCAACTCCAAAAGTAAATGGCATTATATTCGCGATGCGTACCGTATCGGCAGAACACTTGAAGATATTGATCTCGTAACCGCACAGGATCCGTTTGAGGCAGGTTTCTCCGCGTGGCGTATCGCAAAGAAACTCCAAGCGAAATTGCAGTTGCAGGTGCATACGGATTTTTTGAGCCCATTCTTTGCTAAGGAGTCAGTACTCAATGTTCTGCGCGTTCGGGTAGCGCGATTCTTGCTTCCTCGCGCATCCTGCGTTCGGGTAGTATCGGAACGCATCAAAAACTCACTCGCAATTTCTCTGGGCCTGCCAGTCACAAAAATAACAGTACTTCCCATATTTGTGGATACCAAACGTGTACGCGACGCATCGGCGCACATTGATCTCCGTCTGCGATACCCGCAATTTGATTTTATCGTTCTTATGGCTTCCCGACTGACGAAAGAAAAAAATATCGCTCTCGCGCTCCGCGCTTTTCAAAAAGTGGTGAAAAAATATCCCAAAACGGGACTCATTGTTATCGGTGAAGGGAGGGAGTTGCATACGCTCGGCACGCTTGCCACGAGTCTCAATCTGCAAGGGAACATCATTTTTGATGGTTGGCAGACAGACCTTATTTCGTATTACAAAACCGCAGACCTCTTTCTGCTTACTTCAAATTATGAAGGATACGGAATGACACTCATTGAAGCGGCATCTGCCGGACGCGCCATCGTGACCACTGACGTTGGGGTGGTGGGCGACACTATTAATGCGGAGAACGCGCTCGTCTGCGCCGTAGGTGACGAAACATGCATCACGCAGAGTATCCGTCGGGTGATTGAAAACAAGGGCCTGCGTGAGCGTCTAGAGCAAGCGACGGCCATGGCGACAGAGCAGATGCCAGTCAGATCAAATGAACAATATATTGAAAAATACGTACAGGGCTGGCAGAACTGTTCCTAAAATTTTTTAGCTTTTTCGGCACACGAGAAGGAAATTGGATTGCCCACTTCTTCTTTTCACGAGGATGCTTTTCTCTATCGTAAACCCCGCGGCCAGTGCCAGTTTTTCAAACTCACGGAGGGTGAACGCGTGAAGAAAGCGTGCGCGTTCTTTGTCGCCAAATTTGAGAAATATATCTTTCATATCAAGAGGAGAGCGGCCGAGCAGTTTCTTTACCGCGTGCCCGGCAATGATACCGAGGTATTTTTTGTGCCACAGGTTCCATACGCTCAAAACGACAACGCCATCTTTTGCAAGCACTCGATATGTTTCAGACATGAATTGCCGGCGTAGTTTTGCCGAAGGAATATGATGAAGGACGGCAAACGAGAACGCGACATTAAAACTCTCATTGCCGAAAGGGAGGAGGAGAGCATCGGCTTGCAGGAACGTGGCACTCGGCGTATATCGTTCTCTCGCTAACTCAATGAGTTTTTTTGAAGAATCAATACCCGTATAGGTTATTTTTTTATCGCGCAATTCTTCAAAGAGCCTGCCGTTTCCGCATCCGATATCAAGCACTAAGTCTCTCGCGCGTACGTATGAGGAGACGAATTTCAATTCTTCCCACCACGCGCTCCGGGTACGCGAAAAGTCCTCTGCTATCGCATCGTATGCGCCACTTAATTCTTTATGGAGTTGCTTTGCGTAATCCGCTTTCACGTGTATGATTTAAAGATATGTAAGGAGTTTTACTCGGTGTCCCCTATGCTATTTAACGATATTACAACAGAAGAAGCAATAGAGAAGCTCAAAAGGAGTGCCGTCAACGACAGCACGCTCTATTCGCGTATTATACGCATCAGGAGGGGTCTGTATTCGCAAAACGATAAAACGACCGCGTGGATCAAACAGAGCGCATTTATGGGCATTGGGACAAAGAAAACCCCGACCAACGCGGAGATGCTCGCCCTCTATAAAGAGATGGTGATTGCCGGCGAACAGACGCCCGTGCCCCATGTTGAACTGCTCTTGAAAAAAATAAAAACAAGGAGCAATTCCGGTGTTGCGGTTGTCTCGCTTCTCACCAAGCCATACGCCTGTCCGGGGAAATGTATTTACTGTCCCACGGAGAAAAACATGCCGAAAAGCTACTTATCAAAAGAGCCGGCGGCGGCGCGGGCACTACGCAATAAATTTGACCCGTACGAGCAGACCTATCAGAGACTTCGCGCGCTTGCGG